>JARGOI010000255.1 GCA_029212275.1 Thalassolituus sp. | reverse complement strand
ACCATGTTTTCGATGTTTAAAAGTGACCCAATCAAAAAACTCACCAAGCAGCGCTCAGCAAAATTAGAAGAAGCCATGCTCGCACAACGTAATGGCGATATTAGGGGGTATTCTGAATTAACACATGAAGCTGAAGAGATTTACAAAAAAATCCAAGAATTAGAAAATTCAAAATCAGCAACCTGACTCTTTGAGGAGAATATTTACAGTCATTTCCATTTAAATAAATCCTACTTTCAACCTAATTAAGAAGACTTTTAGTGAAGTCTTCCTCAATTTCGAGATGCATATTCTCTAGGCGTCATGCCATACAATTGCTGGAAGCGTCTGGAAAAGTGGCTGGGATTGGCAAAACCTAGCTCGTAACTGGCTGAGGTAATTGAGGTGCCACTGCGAATTAGGCGACTGGCTTTTTCCAAGCGGCGCTGCTGTTGATATTCCATTGGACTGCAACCCAAGCTGGTACGAAATTGTTCATACAATTTGCTGCGTGACATACAGCCTGCTTTGGTCAGTTCTTCAATATTGATATGATTACTCAAGTTTTCTTCGATGTAGGATAAAACGTGAGTTAATCCTGTTTGGGTGGGATTTTCTTGTACGCAGCGTAATAAAAAATCTCGTCCTTGCTGGCGCAACATTCTCGCTACCAGCTCGTTAACACCAAAATCCAAGACTAAATCGCAATCGTCTTCGTGGGCGACATGACTACTGACAATGCGCTCTAGCAATTGCTGAGTCGCATCTGTGTGCACTAAGTGCAGCGGCTGAGACTCGGCGTGCCACTCTCCGATACTGTTTGATCGACGACTCACGGTGTTTAACTGGTCACACACTTTGCGCAAGGTTTCGCGCGGAATTTCTAAAGTCATGCATGTCGTAGGATGAGCAATAGACGCCTCAGGGAAGTCGATATCGACGTATTCACCGGGGGCCACGACAAATGACTCATGCGGCAAAAATGTCGTCGCCGTGTTATCGGACGAATGCATTACTTTACGACCTGTCATCATTCCACAATAGAGCAATTCACCGGCATTTAAACGCACGCGTTTGGCTTGCTCGTAGGTATCGTACACCGCCAATTCGGCTAATCGGCTGGCGTAAATTGTGCGGTTTTCTATCAGCTTTTTAGGCCGATGTTTATGACGATGCACGGCGGCAATATTCGACGATTGTGTGTTGGTCATGTTGCAACCCTCAAGAAGTGCCCTAACTAATCTTAGTTTTATTGTTTTTGTTCTTTTTCGTGTTGTTCGAATTGCTGTTTGCAATCGTTTTGTTACCCGCGACTGCGAGGTCAGTCATTTGGACTGTGGTGCAAGTTATTCTCTCAATAGAGCACATACTGAATATCGTCTCAACACGATTTAGGTGCAAAACTGTGTACCTACGACCTTAGTCTAAGCCGCGAGGTCTCAGAAATACGATCTAAGCTCAGAAACCAAGTTTACGTACCAATATTTTAAAAAGATAAACATCAAATAACGAACAACATAACAAAAGCGTATCTCAATACGGTCTCGATGAGACCCATAATAAAGAATGGAGAAACACGATGATTTATGCCAACCCCGGACAACCCAATTCAGTCGTCACATTTAAACAAGAATACGGTAATTATATTGGTGGTGAATTTGTCGCCCCAGTGAATGGCCGCTATATGGACAATATCAGCCCGATTAATGGTGAAGTATTTTGTAAGGTCGCACGTTCGGACGCTGCTGATATCGAAAAGGCGCTCGACGCCGCCCATGCTGCCGCTGACGCTTGGGGGAAAACCGCTGCGGGCGAACGCTCGAATGTACTGCTGCGCATCGCCGATCGCATGGAACAAAATTTAGAAATGCTTGCGGTTGCCGAAACATGGGACAACGGCAAAGCCGTGCGCGAAACGTTGGCGGCCGACATCCCTCTCGCCATCGACCACTTCCGCTATTTTGCTGGCTGTTTGCGTGCCCAAGAAGGCGCCATGGCCGAACTCGACGAAACCACCGTGTCTTACCACATTCATGAGCCTTTGGGCGTTGTCGGTCAGATCATTCCGTGGAACTTCCCAATCTTAATGGCCGCGTGGAAATTAGCCCCAGCCTTAGCCGCTGGCAACTGCGTGATCATGAAACCAGCTGAACAAACCCCAGCGTCGATTTTAGTCTTAATGGACCTAGTTGGTGACTTGCTGCCTGCGGGCGTTATTAACATCGTCAATGGTTTAGGCGAAGAAGCGGGACAAGCACTGGCGACCAGTAAGCGTATTGCCAAGTTAGCGTTTACTGGCTCTACCCCCGTGGGTCAGCATATTTTAAAATGCGCCGCAGATTCGTTGATTCCAAGTACCGTTGAATTAGGTGGCAAGTCGCCCAACGTGTATTTCGCAGACGTCATGGCACACGAAGATGATTACTTAAGCAAAGCGGTTGAAGGCATGGTACTGGCATTCTTTAACCAAGGCGAAGTCTGTACCTGTCCATCTCGTGCGCTAGTACACGAAAGCATTTACGATGCGTTCATTGCCAAAGTAATTGAGCGTGCGAAAAGTATTAAACGTGGCAATCCATTGGATACCGAGGTGCAAGTCGGTGCGCAAGCCTCGAAAGAACAATTCGACCGCATTATGAGTTACATCGACATCGGTAAAAATGAAGGCGCTGAGCTGTTGATTGGTGGTGCGGCAGAATCGCTCGAAGGTGATTTAAAAACCGGTTATTACATTCAGCCTACGGTGTTTAAAGGCAACAACAAGATGCGCGTTTTCCAAGAAGAGATTTTTGGGCCCGTCATCAGCGTTACCACCTTTAAAGACGAAGCCGAAGCACTGGAAATCGCTAACGATACTGAGTTTGGTTTGGGTGCCGGTGTGTGGACTCGTGACATGAACTTAGCGTATCGCATGGGCCGCAATATTAAGGCCGGTCGCGTTTGGACCAACTGCTATCACGCCTACCCTGCGCATGCCGCATTCGGCGGTTACAAAAAATCGGGCATAGGCCGTGAAACCCATAAAGTGGCACTGGAGCACTACCAGCAAACGAAAAACCTATTAGTAAGTTACAGCACCAGTCCTCTAGGTTTCTTCTAAACTGGACTTGTTCTAAGCATTGTCTAAGCTCTATCTAAGTACAGCCGCTAAACAACCTTGTCTTTTCGACCCTTTTGCCCGCGCACTCCGCGGGCTTTTTTCTGTGTGTGATTTAATGCATCCAATAAGCTGAACGATTTATCCTTGGGGCTTACTAACGTATATTATCGAGGCTAAATGCTCTTTTGTAAGTCTCCGTTGCCTAATCCAGTGCCTAGAATAGAGAATCTCATGCCACTCGTTATTCCTTTTAAAAACATCTATACCCAACTGCCTGAAATCTGCTTTTCACGAGTGTTGCCGACGCCGGTCAAAGCGCCTCATTTAATTCAGTTTAATCAGGCATTGGCGGATGATTTAGGCATAGAGATTACTGATGTTAATGAGCAACAACTGGCTGAGTTTTTTTCTGGAAATCTAATACCTGAAGGCGCAGACCCATTGGCGATGGCTTACAGCGGCCATCAGTTTGGGCATCTCAATCCTCAGCTCGGGGATGGCCGCGCTATTTTATTGGGCGACGTAATTAATCGCAGCGGAGAACATCGCGACATTCAGTTAAAAGGCAGTGGTCGCACTCCTTATTCGCGCGGCGGTGATGGCCGCTCGCCCTTAGGCCCCGCGATGCGCGAATACATTATGTGTGAAGCTATGCATGCCCTAGGGGTGCCCACCACGCGTGCCTTGGCGCTGGTTGCCAGCGGTGAACCGGTTGTGCGTGAGCAGCGTGAACCCGGGGCGGTATTTAGCCGCGTTGCGGCCAGTCATATTCGTGTTGGGACATTCCAGTATTTCGCCCTGCGACAGGATGAACGAGCACTGAAGGCGATGTCTGAGCATGTACTTGAGCGTCATTATTCGTATCTCAATAAAACGGATAGCCAAGACTTAGAAGGTAATACAAACGATGATCGATATTTGCGCATGTTTGAAGCGGTTTGTGAGCGCCAAGCGCATTTAATTGCGCAGTGGATGCAGCTAGGATTTATCCACGGCGTAATGAATACCGACAACATGACCATCAGCGGGGAGACGATTGATTACGGCCCTTGCGCGTTTATGGATGGTTATAATCCCGAGCAAAAATACAGCGCCATTGACCAACGAGGCCGCTACGCGTTTCGTAATCAACCGAGTATCGCGCAATGGAATTTAGCACGCTTAGGAGAAAGTTTATTGATGCTATTTCCTGGCGACGAACAACAGGCCATTGACGCTGCCACCGCGATTTTAAACGCATTTCCTGCGCGCTATCAGCACCTTTGGTATCAGGCAATGTACCGTAAAATTGGATTAAGTGACCGTAAAATTGGATTAACTGACCATAATGCTGATCAACGTTCGAATGAGTTTGCCAACACCGATATGATCGATAAACTTTTGGCATTAATGACTCAAGGCAAGGTCGACTATTCGTTATTTTTCCGACGCTTGTGTGACGTCACCCAAGCACAAGATTCGCGTGATGCGTTACTGGATTTAATAGAACATCCTACGATTTCTGAAAATACAGGCTT
>JARGOI010000254.1 GCA_029212275.1 Thalassolituus sp. | reverse complement strand
GTTAAGCGTTTGCGCATTGATGGGACTAATAACGTAAAGCCAATGGCATCCGTCACAAAACCGGGGGTTAACAACAATGCACCGGCTAATGCTAACAAGAATCCTTCGGCAAGTTCTTGCGCGGGAAGCTTACCTTGCTCCATATTCTGACGGGCTCGCATTAAGGTCGCCATGCCTTGGCGGCGCAGTAAATTGACCCCGATAAAGGCGGTCAGCAATATCAAGCCTAAGGTGGGTAAAATACCAATCGTGCTGCCTACTTTGATCAGTAGCACGAGTTCGATCATTGGAATGACAATAAAAATAAGTAATAAAGGCAAGATTTCCCCCAAGGCACTGCCAACAGCAGTCATCTAAATAACGTTCTTGTACATGAATAATGGGATCTATTTGGCGAATTACAACCCTTGGCAGACAACAGCCCTATCCGATAGAGTCTGTGATTCTTAAAAACCATCAATAAACTGACATTTCATCCAGTCTATGGTTCGATAGTGTTTTTGGTACTTCTAAGTTATTGAGAGGTGCCCGAGTAGATATATATCACTGGCCGTGAATAGGCCAAAAGCTCTGTGCATTATTCTATTTGAATTATTTTCTGTGCATTGTTAAAGAAACGTTGATTCAACAACAAGACATAATGGCTTGTTGTTTTTAGTATTTGAGGATGCCCTATGGCTACTGAACATTTCGACATTATTATTGCTGGCGCTGGCTTATCAGGTATTGGTATGGCCTGCCACTTTACCCGTGATTGCCCAGACAAAAAGTATCTGATTTTGGAAGGACGCGAAGCGATTGGCGGAACATGGGATCTATTTCGCTATCCGGGCATTCGCTCCGATTCGGATATGTTCACGCTGGGCTACAAATTTAAGCCGTGGACCAGTGACAAAGGCATTGCCGATGGCGCAGACATCCGCAAATACATTCAAGAAGCGGCCAATGAGTTTAAGGTGAATGAACATATTCGTTTTGGACATAAAGTGGTGGCAACTAATTGGAATTCAGACACCTGTCTTTGGGAAGTAACAGCTATAGCCCAAGAGCAAACATTGAATTTCACGGCTAAATACATTGTTGGTTGTACCGGCTATTACAGCTATGAAAAAGGTTTCACACCAGAATTTGCTGGTCGAGATGACTTTAAAGGACAGATTGTCCATCCGCAACAGTGGCCAGAAAACTTGGACTACAGTGGTAAAAAAGTAGTCGTGATTGGTTCGGGTGCAACGGCGGTAACATTGATTCCATCAATGGCGCGAGACGTTGAGAAAATCACCATGTTACAGCGCTCACCGAGTTACATTATTCCGGTGCCTCTGAAAGATAAATTTGCGATGAACTTGCGCAAAATTTTGCCTGAGAGTTTCGTCTACCGCATCATTCGCGGTCGCAATGTGTTACTGACCATGGCGTTTTACCAATATTGTCGTCGCTTTCCAGATCGCGCTCGTAATTTGTTGCTTAGTGTGAATAAAAAAGTCTTACCGGAAGGCTATGACATGTCGCACTTCACCCCTAAATACGCACCTTGGGATGAGCGTTTGTGCGCTGTTCCCAGCGGTGATTTGTATCGTTCTATTCAAAAAGGCAAAGCGGAAGTGGTTACCGATCATATCGACCGCTTTGTGGAGAACGGTATTTTGTTAAAGTCGGGTAAGACGTTAGAAGCTGACATTATTATTACTGCGACTGGATTGAATGTGATGTTGCTGGGTGGCATCAAATTAACGAAAGACGGCCAGCCCTTCGATTTTACTCAGTCGATGAGTTATCGCGGTGTGATGTTTGAAGGTATACCAAACGCTGCAGTGGTGTTTGGTTACACGAATTCGTCTTGGACGTTAAAAGCAGATCTCATCGCCAATTACTTTTGCCGCGTCATTAATTACATGGATAAAAATGGGTTCGACAGTGTTGTGCCTGTTAATCACGATCCAAGCATGACCACAAAATCGTTTTTAGATTTAACGTCGGGATACGTTGCTCGAGTTCGTGATGAGCTTCCTAAGCAAGGAACCAAAGGGCCTTGGAAGTTACACCAAAATTATTTTGGCGACTGGATTTCGATGAAATTAAGTAGTGTTAAATCTGGTGAACTAAGTTATTCAAAAAAGTGATGAGAGAAATTAAATAATTTCTTTCCATCATAAAATAAAAAAGGCAGATTCACTCTGCCTTTTTTATTTTCTGTTGTTCGGATATTTAGTTAACTGACTTTGAATTGGCTTATTTTTGAATTCAACGTAGTAATGATTTCTTGAGTTTTAGCAACTGCGTCCACGGTGCCTTTGGCATTTTCTGATGATTGCTGACCACTGTCTCGAATTAATTCCAAATTATTCTGCAAGTTTTCTGCTGACATTTTTTGCTCGGATGCATGAGACACAATCAGCGTTGTTTTGCTTTGAATATCGGCCATACTGACTTTTATTTGATCTAATGTTTCACCCACTTTTGTGGAATTATTCGCTGTAGAATCCGCCATGTCACGATTCGTTTGCATGGTATCCACCGCTTTTACAATATTCACTTGAACATCACGAATGAGTTCTTCAATTTCGCCGGCGGATGCCTGGGTGCGACTGGCAAGTGTTCTTACCTCATCGGCGACCACAGCAAAACCACGTCCTTGCTCACCCGCTCTGGCGGCTTCGATGGCAGCGTTCAGCGCCAATAAGTTCGTTTGCTCGGCAATGCCATTAATGGTGCCCAAAATATTGCTGATGCTGGTCGAATTGGAAGCAAGACGATTGACGGCCTCCATTGAATTTTGCATTTCAACCGATAATTGACGAATTTCTGCCATAATGCTTGATACCACGTCGCCAGCTTGACTGGATTGTAATTGGCCAGACTTTGCAGCACTCTCAGCTTCGATGGCTAGCTGAGAAACATCGGCAGAACCTTGAGCAACTTCACTAATAACTGTAGATATTTGATTGGTCTGTTCTAACTGACTTTTGGCTGTTTTTTGACTCAAGTTAGCAATAGTTTCAACTTCATTAAACTTTTCTGTCACCGCCATAGAAGACTGTTGTACCGCAGTTAACGTTTGCGCGATATTACTGATCATCTGATTAAATGAATCTCGTAACTGCCCCATCTCATCGTGACTTGAGATGACAATTTGTTTCGTTAAATCACCATTAGCAATAACAGCAGCGGTGGATGAAAAGTGCTTGATACTTTTTCTAACCGAAATAAAGAACGATAAATATAAATAAGTAATCACAAGTACGACTGATGCTAGAGCTATAACGAGTATCGTTATATTTTTAGTTTGTTCATTTAAACGCTGCTCTAATATTTGGTAAATACCATCAATGGCAACGTTATTAATGCGATCAAATAGAGCTTGTTGCTCTCCATAGTATTCGTAGTGCTGTTGCCAAGTTTTTTCGATCGACGATGCACCTATAATATCGTTATCCAGTATATCGATCATATCGTTGTAAAAAACTAAGGAATCATCTATTAATGCCATGAGCGCTGGATTATTTAGAAGCTCTGCATCTTTTTTCATCAGGTTTATTTTGGTTTCGGTAGCGATCAGGCGATCATAAGCCGAGTTTAATATATCGTAAGTACCTGACTGTAAATAATTTTCTGCAAATGAATACAGTGCAATCGAGTTAGCAAAACCAAAGGATTCTTTAATTTCGGGTATTTTATTATTGATAATGATATTCAAGCCTTGAATATCAGAATTTGAATCTAGCGAAATGCCTTTGCGCTGGCAAAACTCTTGTAACACGAGTTGGAATTCGTTAATCGAACGCTGATAGTAATTGTATTGATCTAAAAAACGCGTCATACGATGTTCGCCTGTCATACTAAAGCGAACAGAAAACTCTTGCTGCCAAGTCATCAGCGCTTGCTGCAGCTGCTTGTCATCAATCGAGTCTAATAAAGTTTGTGTTTTGGCTGATAATGCAACAAGTACCTCATTGGCCTTATTCTTTAAGTCAATGTCACTTAAATGCGCTGCGGGTGCTGCGATATCACGAGCCTGCTCTAACGATATGATGTACTCATCCATGAGTCGAACATCGAATACCGCGTTTTTTTCTTGCTGGGTTTTGTTAATGGATTGCCATGATGTTAGAAAAATCTCTCCACTTAAGAATAAAAGTGGAACCAAAAAGAGGCCGCTAATCAGACCAAATTTGGCGGCATAGCCTAAACGGTCCATTAACTTTATGCCGGGCCACATGATATTTTCTAACATACAGTCAATCCTATTTTTAAATGATCAGCTCCCGTAAATCTTCGAGACATTGCACTAGATAACTGCTAAATCTAGCCGCTTCGGCGCCATCAACGACGCGATGATCATATGACAGTGACAAGGGCAACATTAACCTGGGGACAAACTGTGTCCCATCCCAAATAGGTTTTAATGTCGACTTGGATAAGCCTAAAATGGCCACCTCTGGCGGATTCACTATCGGAGTGAATGCGGTACCGCCAATCCCCCCTAAGCTCGATAGACTAAAACATCCGCCTTGCATCTCATACAAGCTTAGCTTGCCAGCGCGAGCCAACTCGGCTTTTTCTGACAATTCTTGTGTGATTTTTGTAACGCTCTTGG
>JARGOI010000253.1 GCA_029212275.1 Thalassolituus sp. | reverse complement strand
CTCGTAAAGACGTTGTTGGCACTAATAACGCCGATTATTTTGAAGAAACCATTGCTAACATGATGCGCCGCCACGACGAAGATACTCTCACACGGCGTAAGCCCACCATGTATGAAGAGTGGCTGACGGATGCCGACGGCAGTGCGGTTTTAATGGAATGTCGGCGCGAACCTATCTTTGATGATAACGGCGTATGTACCGGTCTATTGTTAGTTGCGCGTGATATTACTGAAAGTAAAGAGCAGCAAAAAGATCTTGAATATCTTGCTCGTCACGACAGCCTGACAGGGCTAGGTAATCGCCATTTATTAAACCAACAGCTGTCCTTTGCCTTGCAAATGAATCGTCGCAACGAAGAAGCGTTGGCGGTTATCTTTATTGATTTGGATCGATTTAAAGATATCAATGACACCTTGGGGCATCATATTGGTGATTTATTATTACGCGATGTGGCGCACCGGTTGCGCAGTAATGTTAGAGACAGTGACATCTGTGCGCGCCTTGGTGGGGATGAGTTTGTAGTGGTGCTCAGCCAGATCGAAATGGAGCACATTTCCGAAAAATGCGATCACCTGCTCGCCAGCATTGCCAAACCGTATCAACTCCAAGGGCATTTACTGAGTATTTATGCCAGTGCCGGCATCGCTATTGCACCCGATCACGGCGATAACGCATCGGTGTTGATTATTAATGCCGATGCTGCATTACAACAAGCCAAATTATTAGGGCGCAATCGCAGTTGTTTGTACACCGAGGCGATGACGGTGCGTCAGGATAATAAACTGACGCTGGAACAAGATTTAAATACGGCGATAAAAGAACAAAAACTGAGCTTAGTCTACCAAGCACAATTTTGTCCGGACGACGATAAACCGCGTCGAGTGGAAGCATTGTTGCGCTGGAAACATCCTGTAAGAGGTTTCATCTCGCCGCATGAATTTATTCCGTTGGCAGAAACCAGTGGCTTAATTATGGAGCTGGGTATTTGGGTATTACGTCATGCTTGCATACAATTTCTGCAATGGCGTGAAAACGGTTTAAGACTCGAAAAAATAGCGGTCAATGTCTCAGCAATGCAATTAAACGCCAACTTTGCCGAGACCGTTCGAGACATGCTCATAGAATTAAAATTCGACCCTCACTGGCTGGAGCTAGAAGTGACCGAGTCGCTAATGATGTCAGGCATGACCGAAGTGAGTGTGCAGATACACGAATTACGCAAATTGGGTGTGGAATTTTCCATCGATGATTTTGGTACCGGATATTCCTCACTCAGCAAATTAAAATCCATGCCCGTCAGCGTCTTAAAAATAGATCAATCGTTTGTGCGTAATATTCACAAGCAAAGTAACGATTTTGAAATTGCCCGAGCCATCGTAGCTATGGCGCGCAGCCTTAACTTAATTGTTGTAGCGGAAGGCATTGAAAACCAAGAACAAGAAACCACACTCAAAAAATTAGGATGCGATTGGCTACAAGGTTTTTTATATGGCAATCCTATGAGTGGCGAAGAATTTTTACGCCAATATGGTGCTTAAAAATCCATAGCACGCTTAAACCAAAAATGATCAGCAATAACACGCGAGCGAACCGGAACTTATGTCGGATCAAATCAGTTACACAGACGACGGCGTCGAGCGTCAGTCGCTAAAAAATTACACCGAAAGTGCGTACTTGAATTATTCCATGTACGTTATTTTAGACCGCGCCTTACCGCACGTCGGCGATGGCATGAAGCCAGTGCAGCGTCGCATTGTCTATGCCATGAGCGAGCTAGGCCTTAAGTCGACCGCGAAATTTAAAAAGTCGGCCCGTACCGTCGGTGACGTCTTGGGTAAGTATCATCCACACGGCGATAGCGCCTGTTACGAAGCCATGGTGTTGATGGCACAGCCGTTTTCTTACCGCTATCCCTTGGTCGATGGTCAAGGAAACTGGGGGGCTCCGGATGATCCCAAGTCCTTTGCAGCGATGCGTTATACCGAAGCTAAATTAGCGGCGTTTGCTGATTTATTGCTCAGCGAATTAGGTCAAGGCACGGTTGAATGGCAGCCTAATTTCGATGGCACCATGGACGAACCTTGTACCTTGCCTGCGCGTTTACCCACCATTTTATTGAACGGTACTACAGGAATTGCCGTAGGTATGGCGACGGACATTCCGCCACATAACGTGCGCGAAATTGCCAGTGCCTGTATTCATTTACTGGATGATCCCAGCGCCGATATTGACGCATTGTGCGAACATGTTGCCGCGCCAGACTATCCTACCGAAGCCGAGATTGTGACGCCGCGCGCCGATTTGCTAAAAATTTATCGCGAAGGCAAAGGCAGCGTAAAAATGCGCGCCGTGTACACCATCGAAGACGGTGACATTGTTGTGACCGCGCTGCCACATCAAGTGTCGGGTGCCAAAATATTAGAGCAAATAGCCGCGCAAATGCAGGCGAAAAAACTGCCATTAATTACCGATTTACGTGACGAATCCGATCACGAAAATCCGACTCGTTTAGTCATTATTCCTAAGTCTAATCGAGTGGATACCGATGCCGTGATGGCGCATTTATTTGCCACCACCGATTTGGAAAAAAACTATCGCGTGAATATGAACGTGATTGGTTTGGACGGTCGTCCACAAGTTAAAAACTTAAAAGTCATGCTCTCCGAATGGCTTACCTATCGTACCGAAACGGTGCGTCGTCGTTTGCAGTATCGCCTTGATAAAGTGTTGGCGCGTTTGCATATTTTAGAAGGCTTGTTAGTGGCCTTTTTAAATATCGACGAAGTGATTGAAATCATTCGTGCCGAAGACAAGCCTAAGCCGGTATTGATGGAACGCTTTGGTATTTCAGATATTCAAGCCGAGGCCATCCTAGAATTAAAACTACGTCATTTAGCCAAACTCGAAGAAGTTAAAATTCGGGCAGAGCAAGACGAGCTTGAAAAAGAACGCGATTATCTAGAAAAAACACTTGGTTCAGAACGTCGTTTAAAAACCCTCATTAAAAAAGAAATTACCGCAGACGCCGAACTGTATGGCGACAATCGTCGTTCGCCCGTGGTAGTGCGTGGTGAAGCCAAAGCCTTTAGCGAGACCGAATTAGTTGCCGCCGAACCGGTCACAGTGGTGTTGTCACAAAAAGGCTGGGTACGCTCAGCCAAAGGTCATGACATTGATTGCGAAAACTTAAGCTATAAAGCCGGCGACAGTTTCTTGGTTGCGGCGCATGGTAAGTCCAATCAACATGTTATTTTCTTAGATAACACAGGGCGCTCCTACAGTCTGCAGGCGCACACGTTACCTTCGGCTCGCGGGCAAGGTGAACCACTTACCGGCAAGCTCAGTCCACCGGCTGGCGCCATCTTTATTAATACATTAATGGGGAAAGACGACGAGCAATTCTTGCTTAGTACCGATGCAGGTTATGGTTTTATTGGCTCTCTGGGCGACATGTACAGCAAAAACAAAGCGGGTAAAACGCTGATTACGGTGCCAGACAATGCCAATATTTTACCCCCGGCGAGAATTGTTGATCCTGAGAAAAGCTGGATTGCTGCGATTTCTAACGAAGGTCGTATGCTGATATTTCCTGCCGCGGACTTGCCCACCATGGCGCGCGGTAAAGGTAATAAAATGATCAACATTAACGGCGCGCGTGCTGCCACTCGTGAAGAGCTGATGATCGCCACTGTCGCCTTTACCGAGGCCGATACCTTAATCGTGCATGCAGGCAAACGTCACCTGAAAATGAAGTTCTCTGATTTAGAGCACTACCAAGGTGAGCGTGGCCGTCGTGGCAATAAACTGCCACGCGGATTCCAAAATGTGGATGCTATGGATGTGGTCAGCGCAGAGTAATCTGCGCTACTCTTTTTGAATTATTATGAGAGTTAAATTGCAAACTAGATGATAACGCCCAAATATCTCTTCGTGTATGGCAGTTTACGTCCTTGTATGGCCAATACTGTGTTGCCTGGCGGTGGTATCAAAGCCCGTGCGGCCTTGTCGCAATGGGCCGAGTACGTTGCTCCTGCGACATGGCAAGCACGGCTTTACAAGTTGAGCGGTTACCCGGGCGCAGTTGCCTCTGAGAATGCCAGTGATCATGTCATTGGTGATGTCTTTCGCGTGACGGACGCGCATCTGTGGTCTGTGCTTGATCAATACGAGCTGTGCGGCCCTGATGATCCTACGCCGCATGAATATCGCCGTAGCGTTGTCCTTGTTGAGCTTACGACCGAACCTGCATCCTCATTATCCTTGCCATCTTTGTTCGAAGTGCAGGTGTATCAATACATTCAATCCACTGTCGATGTTGCTTACTTACCTCATGGCGACTGGTCATTGGAGATGACTGTTATTTGAGGAAATAAGAACATTTGTCCCTATGAATTTGAATTGGCACGTTCGGACTCGTTAGCGAGCAGGCTTTCTATTATGATCATGTAGCATCATTTTTTCGACTCAACATTTTAATGTATTACAAAGTCGTATCTCGAAGAAAAAGAATCATTAAGAAAATGTAGCAAAAGATAACCACTCGAATTAACGAACTAAGAATTACGAACTTACATTTAAGGAATCTCATGAAGATAGTTAAGTATTTACTCGTGCTTG
>JARGOI010000252.1 GCA_029212275.1 Thalassolituus sp. | reverse complement strand
ATCGCCATCGGCAATGACTTCATTATTGCGCGTATAGTGCAAAATACAGGCATTATCACCGGCACCAACGATCGAGGGGTAAGCAGGCCAGCGACTGCCAGACGCCATAAATACCTGCATCATTTCAGCCTCAAGCTGATACTCACGCATGCCCGGACGCACGGATTGCATGGCTCGGGTGTGCGCCTCAGCACTGACATCCGCTGCGCTTTGCATGACGGCAATTTCGGCGGCTGACTTAGTTAAACGCAATTCGTGCAACAAGTGATCCAGTGCACTAAATTCGTGTGGCGAGGTTGCGCCATTGCGCACTTGGGTTTTGATATGATTCACCCAATTCATGAGCTGGCGATCAAACTCAGGGCTAACCCCTAAGCAAGCATAAATACGATCCTTGCCTTCGATAAGGCCAGGTAAAATATCGTCGATGTCGTCAATGGGAAAAGCATCATCACAACCTAGAACTTCGGGTGCAGCCTCCGGCCCGACGCGACGACCGGTCCAAATTTCTCGCTCTTTGTTTTTTTCTTGGCAAAACAACACATACTCGCCGTGCTCACGACCTGGAATAAGTACCACCACACTGTGCTCTTCATCGAAGCCACTTAAATAATAAAAATCACTGTCTTGGCGAAAAGGGTGCTCGACATCGCGATTACGAATAGTAGCGGGTGCCGACGGCAATATTGCAATGCTATTCGGACTCATTTGTGCCATCAACGCAGCGCGGCGACGGGGATATTCAGTAGCGTCCAGAGTAACCATAAAAACCTCAGTGTACGATTTCAGGAACTTGGCTAGGACCTGATTTGTTAAATGCATAAAACACCGTCAAAGCGGCTACGCGTGCGTGCTCGACCAATTCCATATATAACTGTAGATCTTCTGGATCGGTACTGTGTTCCATACCCGCTTGCGAAAATGCATCCATATCTTTTAATACTTCTGCAACATCATCATCTGGGCGACCGCTGAGTTTGCCTGATGCGCCAAAGCCATCTAAAAAACCTTTGCTCCATTGGGCCAAACACTCAACTTGTTCATCCAAATCTGCTTCTTCGTCATCCGGCAATAATAGATCGTAAGCCATGCTTTCGTCTTTGAGCGAATGCAGTGCGTCGTCATAAAGAGCCAACAACATCTGTTCGAGCTCGACCGAGCACGTTTCAATTTCTAGATAATCTTGGGCTTCTTCGAGCCATGCTTCGTGATTTAAGCGCGCACCAGCAGCAAGATATCCAGTCAGCCAGCCGTGCAATGCCGACGGCGCTTGATAACACCCACTTACATGCCACTGATCAGCTAACTCAGGATACTCTATTTTGCCATTCGGATTTTGCACGTCGGAAGTCATAACGCTCTCGGTTGTTTGTGTGTTTAATCTTACATTCGTTCTATTCTACCATCGCTGAACATCATTTTTCTGCTATTGTGCGGCTTTATATGGCAGAAATAAGACCGACAATTCACGACTCATTGCAGCTGCCCATTGACCCTGCGTGGCAGCGCCTAATATAGTAAGCAAAGAATTTTTATGGGTGACGGATCGCATGCAAAAGGCAGAACTCAATCACCTGCTGCAAAAAGTAGAAAAATTACTGAACGTGCATGAACAATTGCGCGAACAGAACAAATCTATGCGCGCAGCAGAAGCATCTTGGCAGGCCGAGCGGGCACGCCTAATCCAACAAAACGAAATGGCCCGTCGTAAAGTCAATGAAATGATTACTCGACTGCAAACATTGGAGCGCAATAGTGGCTAATGGATCAAAAACTCTCGGTCTGATGATTATGGATCGCGAATATCGCGTTAATTGTCCCGCCGGAGCTGAAGAAGAATTAAGAACGGCTGCACGCCATTTGAATGACAAAATGGAAGAAATTCGTGAAGCCAGCTCTCATGCAGGTAAGGTTTTAGGTACCGATCGCATCGCGGTGATTGCCGCCCTAAATATTACCCATCAGTTATTATCCAGCACCAATCATGACAACGCGATGAGTGCCAATATAGAACGCTTAAACGAGCGCTTAGACGGTGCACTTGACGCCAATTCACAGCTGGAACTTTAAGTAAATTTTACGGGAAAAATAGTAGTTTTTCGTTAACGGGTATGTAAAACCAAATTGCCTTTGCTATACTAATTTTGCTCTCTGTAGTGTCGTCGGTAAAGATCTCGAGCCGATGCGTATTACCCAGGAGGGTTTCACTCGCTGATGTGCGCATGTCCGGTACTCCGGAAAGCCTTATTCAATGACGAACCTTCCACCTTGAACCATAGGGTTCAAGAGCTTTCACCGGCATATGGCACTGCAGTGAGCTTTTCTAAAGTCCCTACTTATGACTTCATTCCAAAGCAGAAATACACTACGGCAAACATTACGTCGACAACGACGAGCGTTGTCTACCAAGCAACGACGAATTGCAGCAACGGGATTACAACGCCAACTCAACCGACAGCCCGCGACGTTATTTGCTCATTCGATTGCCTTATACCTCACTAACGATGGTGAGATTGATACAGCACTATTTCTAAAACGTGCGATCCAGCGCAAACAAAGAATTTATTTACCCGTCCTACATCCTTGTTATCGCGGTCGCTTAGCATTTATTCGCTATCAACCGCATACAACACCAATGACCATCAATCGTTTTGGTATTAAAGAACCCGATTTTGCTTTGAATAAACGAGTTTCGGCACGGTTTATCAGTGTGATTTGCTTGCCGTTGGTCGCCTTCGATAAAACAGGCAATCGCTTGGGCATGGGCGGAGGATTTTATGACCGTACACTGGCGTTTATGGCAGGCAGTGGTCAAAAACCGAAAGTGATCGGTTGTGCTTATGAATTTCAGAGGGTCGCGAAAATCCCCACAGAATCGTGGGATATACCCCTTGATTACATCGCAACGGATGCCCAAGTTTACCGATGCTAACAACTAGGGCATTTGTTTAATATTAACGAATACTACTTTCAGGAATACTAATATTTGTTGCACGTGTTGCATCAGCAGCGACACCGGTGACGGCAGCTCCTAAGGCGACTAAAACTGTTAACACCAATAAAAAATCAGGTGCTTTCATAATGTTAAACCCTTACAGCGTCTGTTTATATGCATTGTTACTTACGTAATGTGTCAATCGCATCATGCGCATAAGTTTTCGGGTCGACCTTGGCCTCTAACTGTACGCATAAGCAAAAACCCCGCCAATCGAAAAGATGACTATGAATTATTGGTTACTAAAATCTGAACCCGATCAATTTGGCTATCACCATCTAACATCGGCGCCAAAAAAGCGCACTATATGGGATGGAGTGCGCAACTATCAAGCAAGAAATATATTAAGAGATCAAGTAAAGGTGGGAGATTTGGCCTATTTCTACCATTCTAGCTGCAAAATACCGGGAATTGCGGGGATATGTAGGGTTACTAAAGTGGGGCTGATTGACCCGAGTTCCCTCGATCCTGAGTCACCTTACTATGATCCTAAATCGTCGTTAGACAACCCTCGCTGGATCACTATCGAGGTCGAAGCCATTCGCGCTCTATCTCGAGTCATTCCGTTAAAAGAGTTGCACCAGCATGAAGCGTTGCAGAATATGGTACTACTCAATCGAAGCCGGTTGTCTGTACAACCTGTCTCGCAAACAGAATGGGATTATATTGAAGAGCAAATCATCGCTGCTGATAGATAAACCGGACAGGTGACAATGCAACACCTCAGCAAAATTAGGTGTTTAGACGCTTAGCAATGCGCTCGTACATTTGCGCTCGCAGTGACTCAGTTTCATTTACAAGATGATGTCTTCCGCCCGTTAGAATCCATTGTTCACTGGGTGAAAACTTGTCAGCGATTACTTGCAGATTATGCCGCCAATCGACCGTAGCGTCCTGATCGCCCTGTATCACCAACAAAGGATGATCTATCGACGGTTGCGCCTCGATAAATCTCACCCATCGCAGCATCGCACCCACCCAACGTACGCTTAAGTAGATGGATTGCAGGGGATCGTTTTCGCGAACAAAGGTTAAGAAGTCGAGATCGGATGATGATTCACCCGGCTTTCTTTTCAACTGTTGCTTAAAGTAACGAAGCACAGGATGCAGAAATCGACCTTTATTCCAGCCCGCCGGTCTTACTAAAGGAGCCAATAAAATCACATCTTTGAAGGGAGAGGTTTCAACGGTCGCTTGTCGTTTTAAAAGATAATTGATTAAAATCGCCCCCCCCGTACTCTGCCCGAAAGCATATAGCGGATGTTTAGCAGAGGGATCATTATCAGTATCAGTAACAGAAATAGATTGAACAAGGTGCGTCACTATTTCGGAAAATACATCGTCGTATTCTTGAAAGTCACTAATACTGGCAGGCTCACCAGACGACAAACCGTGCCCTGGTAAATCAAACGCGACGACATTTAACTGTTGGCGCAAACAGAAATCGATCAAGGTGCGATACAAACCAATATGATCATAATATCCGTGCACGATAACGACGGTACCTTTGGCGTCAGCGATGATCCAGCGTTGAACCATGATATCGTAGCCGCCCAAGACGAGCTTTCCAGCGTGATGTGACGGCACTGGCGAAAGAGCATCAAAATTCAACGAATAATGTT
>JARGOI010000251.1 GCA_029212275.1 Thalassolituus sp. | reverse complement strand
TGTGCTCACTGGTTTGTGCTCACTGGTTTGTGCTCACTGGTTTGTGCTCACTGGTCTTTGACCTGTATCAAGGAGGCCATGTGCGACAATGATAGTATGAATAAATTCCACTGAGTAAACGTCGAAAGCTAACAAATATGACATTTCAGGCGGAATATCTGACAAAAAACTGCGTTCTACTCTATAGAACACTGCTAAACTGTCACAATTGCATGATAATCCAACAACCGATGGACATAATAATTAAATGGATTCGATCAAACAAAGCAGCGTAGACACATTAAAAAGACAGAAAAACTCATTGATAGCGGAATTTTCTAAGCGCAACTCCATGAAAGCGTCGCTGCAAGTGTTGTCCACCGTGATTCCCTATTTTGTTTTGTTTTATGCGGCAATCAAAAGCGTCGAAGTTTCGTATTGGTTATCTGCTTTTTTTACCTCTTTGTTAATACTTTTTATTTTGCGCGTGTTCGTGATGATGCATGATTGCGGGCACAATGCTTTATTTCCTTCGGCAAAAGCCAATTCGATTGTTGGTTTTTTCTTAGGTGTTTTGTGTGGAGTTCCACAATACGTCTGGTCGAAACACCACGATTATCATCACGCCACCAATGGCAACTGGGATAAGTATCGAGGTCCACTATCGGTAAAATCCGTGGATGAATATGAGTTGCTTACCGCAAAAGAAAAGACGTCGTTTGCCAAACAACGAAAAATATATATGGCTCCCTTGGCAGGATTTTTATATTTCATCTTCAATCCTCGCTTTTCTTGGCTTAAGGGCAGTGTGCAACTCGGTTTATTTGTTGCTAAAGAAAAATTCAGCAAACCTTCAAAACCTGTTATTGAAATAGCTAATGAATTTGAAACTGGTTACTGGTCTACTTGGCCCGAATATCGTCATATGGCGGCTAATAATCTCGTATTATTTGCATTGGTATCTGCTTCGTTGATGTATTTCGATACCAGCTCATTTTTAGTTGTTTATACGTTTGCATTATCGTTAGCGGGTGCCTTAGGTATTTTATTATTTTCTGTGCAGCACAATTTTGAAGATTCTTATGCTTCCGTAAACGAAGGCTGGGATTATTTTAGAGCGGCCATCGAAGGCACCAGTTTTTTACAATTGCCTGCTTGGTTGAACTGGTTTACCGCTGATATTGCCTTTCATCATGTTCATCATTTATCAGCAAGAATTCCAAATTATGAATTAAAGAATTGCCACATAAAAAATCAGCAGTTATTTACCGATGTTCCCCGTGTTCGATTGCGCGATGTGCCTTCCTCGTTAAATTATATTATTTGGGATAACCATCAGAATCGACTGATTACTGTCAAAATGTACGAAGACCTTTATGCTAAAAATCAGTTTGCGCAAAAAGAAATTCCTTCAAAAGAAAGTGATCCAAAAGAGCACAAACATAGTAAGAAGAAGCAAAATGAGAATAATCTGATTCCCCCAACAGCCAAAGTAACGGCTTAAGTTTTCCGTATTATTTAAAACTTCGATATTCAATCGCGTATTTTTTGATACGCGATGCTAATGTGGTCGGCTTTAGTCCTAATAAAACAGCCGCACCATCTTCTCCAGACACTTTGCCTCGGCAGTGTTTTAGCGCAGATAAAATGTTTTTCTTGTCGACGTCGATTAGTTCATCCTCCGTCATAATCGCCATCGCTGAGTCATCTTGTCGAATGACTTGCTGGGTTGAGCCAGTGTTTTTAAGCCGCTGAAAGTGCAGCGTTTCCCCACGATTTAAAATAACTTCACGTTCAATTACGTTTTCCAGTTCGCGAATGTTGCCCGGCCAGTCATAGTCTTTGAGCTTATACAGTTCCGTTAAGGGAATTCTCATTAAAGGCTTGTTTGCTCGCTGGCAAGATCGAGCGAGAAAGTGTTGGGTGAGCATGGGAATGTCGTCTTTTCGGCGTCGTAGCGGCACCGACTCGATTGGAAATACATTGAGTCGAAAATACAAATCTTCGCGAAACAATCTCTTTTCGACCAGTGATTTTAAGTCGCGGTTGGTCGCCGCCATAATACGGACATCGACATGGCGCGTGAGGTCATCACCGACACGTTCAAATTGCTGTTCTTGCAAAACACGCAGCAGTTTCCCCTGCAGCGCGAGTGGAATTTCTCCTATCTCGTCTAAAAATAAGGTTCCCCCGTGTGCCAACTCAAATCGGCCAATGCGATCAGCAGAAGCTCCGGTGAATGCGCCTTTGATGTGTCCAAAAAATTCACTTTCAAACAGTTCTGCGGGAATTGCTGCGCAATTGACGCGAATCATGGGTCGCTCAGCGCGATGACTTAAATCGTGAATGGCACGAGCAATGAGTTCTTTGCCGGTTCCGGATTCGCCATGTATTAGCACCGTTGCTTGGGTGGTCGCGACTAAATTGATTTGTTCTATAACTCTGTGAATTTCGGCGCTGTTGCCAACGATCTGGTGATGATTGAATTCTTCGTTGAGTGCTTCGTGTAGATACGCATTTTCTATTTCTAACTGATTTTTTAAGTGTTGTACTTCGTTTAATGCTTCCAGTAATCGCTGATGACTGGCTTTTTTTTGCGTTATATCGCGAAAAATAACCACAGCACCGATTATGACGCCCTGATCTCGAATAGGAGTGCTGGTGTACTCAACTTGAATTGACGAGCCATCTTTACACCAGAAGATATCGTCGTCGACTTCTCGAACCTCCCCATCCCTGAAGGCAGAGAAAATGGGGCAGTCTTGGGCATCGTAATGTCTGCCATCTTGGTGATGATGGTGCACTGCGGTGTGCATATTGCGACCGGCCAACTCTTGCGCGCTGTAACCCAGCATACGCTGCGCAGCGGGATTCACAAAAGTAGTCATACCGTTTAGGTCGACACCATAAATGCCTTCCCCAGCAGCCTCTAACAGTAATTGGTTTTCGCGTTCGAATTCTAAAAACACTTGGGTGGCACGTTGCCAGTGAGGAAACCCAGAAGCATAGTGTCGATCGAGTTCGCCTTGGGTGCGATAGGCATCTAAATGATTTGCATCGTGCATGACCAGACTTAATTGATGACTTTCATGTCCCTGCTCCTCAATCTGCTGACCTTCTATGCTCTGAAACTCTATCCTTTTACCCCAGATTTCCAGAGGGACACTGGTGCCGGTGGTAATATCTTGATACGACAAGGTATCTGTCCAAGCTTGGCCATGATGTAACACATTTTGCGTGAAAGTTATGAAGTCTGCCCAGCAGTGAGCGAAGATCTGGCTGGGTTTTAGTGTTTGGACGGTGCCGCCAAGTGTTTTCTGAGCTTGTGCATTTAAGGCAGTAAATTGATCGTAGCGCGTATCTAGCACACACAACGGCAACGCTGCTTGTTGAAAATAAGTATCTACAGACATTATTTGGCCGCGTCGTTGGTGTAGGAATAATGACTATATAACGATATTTCGTAAATAAAAATACGAGATATCGTCAATTACGAATTATCGTAATTTTCATTCTTTAGTAAATATAAAAAATACTATAAAAATCAATTAGTTAAATATTATATGAGTCTGGCACCCTCCTTGCTCTACTAACTTAAATAGCAAAATTGAAAGACAAATCACCCTTTAAATAAATGCCGAGGAGGCTGTATGGATAAGCTCACTATGACCGATATGATTGTTACCGCTAAAATTAAGAAAGGCTTAACGTGGGAGAAAATGGGTACAGATATCGGTGTGTCGCCCGTTTGGTTGACCTCTGCGTGCTTGGGGATGAACAGTGCACCAGAAAAAATAGCAAACGCTGTGGCAGAGTATTTAGGTTTGCCTGCAGAAGTGGCAACTGCGTTAAAAGTTTTTCCCACCAAAATTTGGGATCAAGCCGTACCGACAGATCCTCTAATTTATCGTTTATACGAAGTAGTGGGCGTCTATGGTGAAACCTTGAAAGAAGTGATTCAAGAAAAATTCGGCGACGGCATCATGAGTGCGATCGACTTTTCCATGGACGTAGACAAAATCGAAGATCCAAAAGGTGATCGCGTGTTGCTAACACTGAATGGCAAATTCTTACCTTATAAAACTTGGTAAGTTTTCCATTTTAGATAATGAATTTTTCAAACTAAATGCACGAAATACTCAGTTTAAAACTGAGTAGTACGTTTTTTAGTACACGCTATCTTCCCGTGAGAACTTCCAATGAATGATGTTCAGCAAAGACCACCGGTGCCACCTTTTTCATACGAGGATGCGGTAATTAAAGTTAGAAAAGCCGAGGACGCTTGGAATGGCAAAAATCCCGAAGCCATTGCCTTAGCGTATTCTGCGGAATCTAAGTGGAGAAATCGTTCTGAGTTTTTAGCTGGACGAACAGAAATTGCTGCGTTTTTGACCCGCAAGTGGGAAAAGGAACTCGAATATCGCCTCATAAAAGAAATTTGGGCGCACAGCGATGATCGTATCGCGGTGAGATTTGCTTACGAATGGCGTAATCATGAAGGGCAATGGTTCCGTTCTTATGGCAATGAAAACTGGAAGTTTGACGAGAATGGTTTAATGGCCGAGCGTCATGCCAGTATTAATGATGTGGCTATCACCGAACAGGAACGGAAATTTCTTTGGCCCGAAGGTGTTCGTCCT
>JARGOI010000250.1 GCA_029212275.1 Thalassolituus sp. | reverse complement strand
TGTCTCAAGACATTCATGCTCAGCGAATTCTGATTCTCGATTTTGGATCTCAATACACTCAGTTAATTGCGCGTCGTGTGCGCGAAATTGGCGTGTTCTCGGAAATTCGTGCGTGGGACATGGGCGAAGAAGAAATTCGTGAATACAATCCTAACGGCATCATCCTTGCCGGTGGCCCAGAGTCTGTGCCAGAACCAGGTTCGCCACGGGCTCCAGAAATCGTCTTCAACATGGGTTTGCCAGTATTGGGTATTTGCTACGGCATGCAAACCATGGCCGAGCAGTTAGGCGGTAAGGTTCAGGGGTCGAACATTCGTGAATTTGGTTATGCTCAAATTCAAGTCGATTGTGACAGCGAATTTCTTAAAGATATCAAAGATCACATCAATACGGTAACGGGCAAGTCGCTGCTCGATGTCTGGATGAGCCACGGCGATAAAGTCGTTGCTTTGCCAGAAGGCTTTGAGATCATGTCGTCTACACCATCTTGTGCCATCGCCGGTATGGTGAACGTCGAGAAAAACTTCTTCGGCGTGCAGTTTCACCCAGAAGTTACACATACGCTGCAAGGTCAGCGGATGTTAGAGCACTTTGTCTTAGAAATTTGCGGTTGCGATGCGTTGTGGACGCCAGCCAAGATAGCTGAAGATCAAATTGAACGTGTTCGTGCGCAAGTAGGCGATCAAAAAGTATTGTTGGGTTTATCCGGTGGTGTCGATTCCTCTGTTGTCGCCGCGCTGTTGCACAAAGCGATTGGCGATCAGTTAACCTGCGTGTTCGTTGATAACGGCCTATTGCGTAAAAACGAAGGCGACATGGTGATGGACATGTTCGCTAAGAACATGGGCGTTAAAGTGATTCGCGCTGACGCCGCCGATCTATTCTTGGGCGCATTAGCAGGTGTATCTGATCCAGAAGCCAAGCGTAAGGTTATTGGTGGCAACTTCATCGACGTATTTGATGCCGAAGCAACCAAACTTAAAGACGTAAACTTTTTAGCGCAGGGCACTATATACCCCGATGTAATTGAGTCTGCGGCCTCGAAAACCGGCAAAGCGCATGTGATCAAATCGCATCATAACGTCGGCGGTTTGCCAGACGATATGAAGATGGAACTGGTCGAGCCACTACGTGAATTGTTTAAAGACGAAGTACGTAAGATTGGTTTAGAACTCGGTTTGCCCTACGACATGGTGTACCGTCATCCATTCCCAGGCCCAGGTTTGGGCGTGCGTATTTTGGGTGAAGTGAAAAAAGAATACGCCGATATCCTGCGCGAAGCCGATGCCATTTTCATCGAAGAACTGCATAATTTTGATTGGTATCACAAAACCTCTCAAGCCTTTGCGGTATTCATCCCGCAGAAGTCGGTCGGTGTCGTGGGCGATGCGCGTCGTTACGAGTGGGTGATTGCCCTGCGTGCGGTAGAGACCATCGACTTTATGACGGCTCGTTGGGCGCATTTGCCTTACGAACTGTTAGAGAAGGTATCGAACCGCATCATTAACGAAATCGAGCATGTTTCGCGCGTGACCTACGACGTATCAAGCAAGCCGCCTGCGACGATTGAGTGGGAATAAATTAACGCTGCGTTTATCTGGCAAGATTGGAAACAATCCTGCCAAATAAACATTCAACTCAATTTGTTAAATTTTAACCATTTTGTAGTATTTATTGCTGACTTTCCTGCCTTTACTTCCTGTTGTTAACCTCTCCCATTTCATTGTAATTGTTAGCGTTGTGTAAACAATTCGTTACGTTAAGTAACTGTATTGTTAAATTAACGGATGGTCTGTATATTTCGGGGTTATGTTAAGAATCGATAGAATTGCGAATATTTCTCGATAATTTGCGATTGCTCGATCTGATTTTATTGCTTGTGCCAATGGTAGGTATAGAATCTCGTTACATTTATACACGTAGCGATCGGATTCGCTGCTATCAAATTAGACCTTACGGAGATAGAAGGTATGTATCCAATTAAACAGCTGATGATAATTTTGATCACTTTCATCAGTTTTTATGCATCAAGCGTGACAGCGTTAACCGCACCTACACCGATCCAACTTAATCAATCTGGATCGGGTTATCTCAGTGCTCCTAAGTCTGTGGATTTGCTCGATGGGCGCGTTATGTACATTTGGAGTAATTTCTCCAACACTACAGACTCCAATTTAGCCTTGTTGCAGGGTCGTATTTACAATGCTAACGGCACTGCCGCAGGTAATCAGTTTCAATTCGATATGTGGCCCATTGATGGCTCTGATTATGATGTTGATAACCTTAATGTTGCCACATTACCTAATGGCAATGTGCTGATTGGTTACGTTCGTAATGGTGGAACATCAGGGAATGCTACAGAAGAGCCGGTATTTAGCATCGTCAATCCAAACGTTACTCCAAATGCCGCGGGTTTTTACGTTAAAAAGAACATTGAAGTGCAAGACATTGATACGACTACAGATGAGTCTGGTCCAGTCATAACGGTACTTGATGACGGCCGTTTTGTAATGACTTGGATGCTAAATGGTTTGTCATCAGGTATTAGTGAGCAGTCTTTAAAAAATCGAATCTTTAATATAGATGGAACCCCTGTCGGTGCTAGCTTTGAAGTGGGTACTTGGGATGTAAGCGGTAATGATAATTATGATGTGCCAAATTTCACGACGAAAAAACTAAGCAATGGCAATGTGGTTATTGGCTACGCTGTTTCTTCATCTTCTGCCGCGGGCTCTCACATTCGACCTGTCTTTCAAATATTCAATCCAAATACTGGCTCAGCGGTTGCCATAAATAGAAGCATCGAACAGACAGTTACAAGTACCAATGATGGCCCACCAGTCATTCAGCCATTAAAAGATGGACGTTTTATGGCCGTTTGGGGAATAACTGCAGAATCATCAGGTTATCCTTTAAAGGGTAGGATTTTCAATGCGAATGGCAGTCCATCAACCAATCAATTCGATGTTACGGCGATTGAAGTAGATGGTAACAACGGATGGAAAACAGATAATTTTGTTATGACAGAGCTTACCAATGGTCGCGTCGTAGTTGGCTTTGTTCGCGATAATGGTGGCTCTAATCTTCAGCCATCTCCAAAGATACTTATTTTTGATCCTAGCCTATCGCCCTCTGATCCAGGATTTAAGTCCGCACGAATTCCGATGGATGATAGCGGTAGCGATGCAAGCCCACCAATTGTTGTTGCGCATAAGGACAATCCTTATTTCACTGTGGCTTGGCATGATGGTAATACCGGATCAAGCAATGATGTAGTAGTCCGTATTTATAAGTCAGATGGAACTCCTTTAACGAACGCACCCGTCTTGCTGCAAAATACTTTAACCATATCTAATAACTCAAACAGTCAACTGGATGAGACTGATAACTACGACTGGGGCCAAATTCAGTTGACTGCACTTACAACGGGTGATGTTACATTGAGTTGGTCAGGTGATGGCCCTGGACCTTCTTCTCCTTACGCCGTTAAATTATTGACTGCAGATAACGATGGCGATGGCTTGTTTGATGTTGATGATGCTGATGATGATAACGATGGTCTTTTAGACACCGAAGAAGCCTCGATAGGTACGGATTCCAAAAATGCCGATTCTGATGGTGACGGTAAAAATGACTTCGTCGAAGTTAATGCTAACGGTGGTTCAGTAGCTTCACCAAATAATAGCGATAAAGATGCACTAATTGACGCTCTCGATTCTTTCATTATTGATTCCGATGGCGATGGTGTCGTTGACGAATTAGATTCGGTCAACAACGCAGATAATGACGAAGATGGCGATACCTTCAGCAATGCATTAGAAACCAATCCTGCAGTAAATAGTGACCCACTTAATCCGAACAGTGTACCCAGTGATGAAGATACTGATGGCGTCATAGACATTTTTGATCAGTGTTTAGGTACTCCTGCAGGTTTAGCCGTTGATGAAAATGGCTGTCCAGATTTAGCTGCTGCACCAACAGTTATTGACCCCAGTAATGGTCTGTCTGTTTCTGGTACCGCACAAGCTGGTAGTACAGTTAATGTAAAAGATGCTAGTGGAGCACTATTATGTACTACCGTCGCAGATGCCTCTGGTAATTACACTTGTGCGCCTTTGTCACCTGTGCCTGCCAATGGCAGTGTTTTAAGTGTAACTGCAAATAATAGTGCCGGACCTTCTGCCGCAACGACCGTCACGGTTGATTCTGTTGCTCCAGATGCTCCAATTCTTCTTGTGAGCAATGCTGGTGAATTAAGCGGTACTGCAGAAGCAGGCAGCACAGTGACCATCAGAGATGCGGACGGCGCGATAGTGGCGACTACCACTGCAGGTTCAGATGGCAGCTACAGCTTCGCACCAAACCCAATAGCGGACGGTGAGACTGGTTCTGTGACGGCTACTGATGCAGCAGGTAACGAGTCTGTAGCAACACCGATTGGTGCAGTGGACGCGACCGCGCCAGATGCTCCAGTTGTTGATGTGGTTAACGCCAACGAAGTCACTGGTAGCGCCGAGCCTAACAGCACGGTAACTATTAAAGACGCAGCCGGTAATGTCATTGCGACTACCACTGCAGGTCCTGACGGCAGCTTCAGCATCACACCGAACCCATTAGCGGACGGTGAGA
>JARGOI010000249.1 GCA_029212275.1 Thalassolituus sp. | reverse complement strand
GTCGCTAAAAATACTTTGCGTCCTTCAAGGTGCAGGTCTTCGGCGATTTGCGCACCGGATTGTCCAGACCCCACCACCAGCACGGCACCTTCGGGCAATTGCGCGGCGTTTTTATACTCTACCGAGTGCACTTGGCGAATCGAACTGGGAATACGCTCGGCCATGCGCGGAATAATAGGAATATGGTAACCACCGGAAGAGACTACAATTTGATCGGCGCTCAATTCGCCGTCACTGGTGCTCACATGGTAGAGGCCGTTATCATCTGCCGTTACCATTTTTACAGTCACGCCTTCACGCACGGGAGCATTTAATTTCGCGGCGAAACGTTCTAACCAAGCGACGGTTTGCTTGCCCGTCATAAAGCCTTTTGGGTCGTCACCATCATAAGGTAAGCCCGGTAAGTCACACTGCCAATTCGGCGTAACTAAGGTGAAGGAATCCCAACGTTCATGTTTCCAGCCATGCATGATGGTATTTTTTTCAAGTACAACATGGCTTATGTTGGCCTGTTGCAGAAAGTAGCTCATGCTCAAGCCCGCTTGGCCACCGCCAACGATGATGACTTGATAATGTGCGCTATTTTGTATGCTTTGAGTATTCATAACATTTCTCTTTTTAATATTCTGTTTTTAATATTCTGTTTTTAAATTTCGTGCATCGACATGACAACGACTTCACGTTTTTTATCTTCGATCAAACTGGCACGATGTTTAATTTGTTCTAGCTGACTTGCGGCACTGGTGCAGTGATAACCAAAACGTTGCGCGACTCGGTTACTGGCCTCGGTTAAGGCTTGTTCGGCACGCGGGACAAATTCACTCAACGGCATTGTGTCACCGGGTTTAAAATGCTCGTTGATCACCGTAGATGGCGAATAACACTGCTCTTCTTTACCGTCAGGCCAGCGTACATAAAAGTGAACGGCGGGCATAAGCTGCTCCTTAGCAGGCATCACAGCACTGCTAATTTGATTGGTTTATATTTAAGTGATTTATATTTAATTTATTTCTACTTAGTTAATTACAGGTCATAGCCCATTAGCTAAAACCGGTTAATCCATTTTCGCTAAGATCATAAAACTGACTGCGCTCATCGCCTTGCGCTACCCAAAGCTGTTTAGTTGCGGTAATTTCGCCAATCGCCGCTGCATGAATATTTCGTTGGCTAAATACATCGAGAAGCTCGGGTAATTTTTCTTCTGTGGTCGTCAGTAAGTAGCCAAAACTTGGAAATGCAGACAACCAATCTGACCAAGGCACTAGTGTTGGTTTCGGAATGTCATTCAAATTTACTTCTGCACCACAACCTGAGCTTTCGAGCATCATCGTCAGCGTGCCTAACATGCCAGCCTGGCTAATATCTTTGCAGGCAAAGGCCAACTCCTTTTCCGCAATCATAGGCAATAAGGCTAAGTCGCCGCGCATGCGCTCTGCAGGGGATGATGTTGCCGCGTTCCAATTAAGACTTTTCTGTTCAAACTCACCGCGAAAATCCATGGCCACCACAATTTTATGTCCGGGTTGCGCCGCAAAACTGCTCAACAAACGATTGGCATGGCCAAGAATGGAAACTGCTAAATTGGTTTCGCTTGCGCGTAAATTGCTGTGACCACCAACAATGGGAACACCAAAATGCTCAGCAGCATCTCGCATTCCGCGTACTAGCTCAGATAGAGTTTTCGAATCCCCATTACACCAAACAGCATCCACCACCGCGATGGGGCGCCCACCCATGGCGGCAATATCACTGCAATTCACCATCACGCTACACCAACCTGCAAACCAAGGTTGTTCTGTTACAAACTTGCCTTGCATGCCTTCTATGGCGAGCAACTGATAACCATTTTCAGCATTGTCACCCAGCGGAATGGCGGCGGTGTCATCACCATTGGGGTGCCAACCTTCTGGTAGTGCGGTGAGTCTTTTGCTTACCGCACTGATATCTTTCTTTAATCCTAAGCCGCAACGCTGGCGCACCAAATCGAGCAGTTCACTTAATAACGAAGGGGATAAAGTTGAGGGCGTATTTGTCATGAGTTCAACATTCACAGCGATTTTATTGAGAGATTGATTCATCACACAGCACCCTTAAAGCGTTTGCTTACTGAGCCTTGATACATTGCTTGCTGATTTATTGTTTGCTGAGCGATCAAAGCACCGGGAACGTAAGCGCCGGATATAAACTCACAAGATGTATGGTCATTTGCAGCTTCGTTCTCACCAAACCAATTCTTTGTTGGCTTAGCTATTTGAGGCGCTCGCAGCACATAACCGCTGTTTGGCGTGTAGCAAGGCGGATAGGCCGCTAACTCGGCTTCCATGACTGCATGCGAATGACCAAAGAGAGTTTTATAGTCCTTGGTCTGCCAATTCAGTTGCTGAAATAAAGCTTCATTTTGTTTTTGCACGGTTGCCATAAAACAGGTGCAACCCAGTGCATGGGCACTGCTAACAGCCAGTTTAATTAAGGCACGGCCAAGCTGGCCCTGTCGGCGAAACGGAGCAGCAACCGCTAGACGTGAACCGTACCAAAGGTCGAGTGCTTCTTGATGAATGCGCACCGTGCCCACCACTTCTTGATGCCAACCACCGTTATTGCCAAGCGCCACTAATACCCGCGCATATTCATCAACAGTATCGGTATCGTCTTCGGCAAAGATGCCCTGCTCTTCACAAAATACACGACGGCGAAGTGCATGCGCCTGCTCAACTTCCCAAGGCAAAGTCGCCCATTTTATGGTGTAGTCGGAATAGCTTGAATCGGTCATGGTGCTCTCCTACTGCGAATACTTTTTCGATAGAAAAATCCGTTAACGACAACCGCCCATCTGTGCCATTGGCATATCGGCCTGATCTTTGGCATCTCGCTCATAACCAGACAAGGTTGAGCAGGCACCACACTTATTACAGCCAGCTTTGCTGGTTTCGGACGTCATTCCCGCTTCAAACAAACGCTGCCCTAGCGGCTTTAAAATCGACTCCATAAAATCCGCCGAAGGCGATGGATGATCTTCCAATGGCGTACCTCGAATGGGGACAAAAGGTACAACAAAGGGATACACGCCAATGGCGATCAAACGTTCACTCACTTCTCTAATGTATTGTGCGCTGTCGCCTAAGCCTGCAAGAATGTAAGTACTCACTTGCCCTCGACCAAACACCGCGACCGCTTGCTCGAAAGCGACCATATAATCTTCCAGCGTGTCTTCCGCTTTACCGGGCAAAATTTCTTCACGCAACGACTGCCCGAGTACTTCAAGATGCATTCCTAACGTATCGATACCGGCGTCTTTCATCACCTGATACCAGCTTGGGTCGGCAGGAGGTTCGCATTGACCTTGAATCGGAATATCCACTACCGCTTTAATGGCTCTGGCACTATCGGCCAATACTTTTGCACCTCGATCTGGGGTTGCTGGGGTGCCAGTCGTCATAATCATCTGACTGATGCCATCCAATTCCACCGCGGCTTTGGCGACCTCGGCTAACTGCTCTGGCGTTTTGTGCGCGATGGTTCTGCCAGCGCGCAAAGATTGTCCTATCGAGCAAAACTTGCAGGCTTTTTTGCGGCTTTCATAACGGATACAAGTTTGTAAAATCGTCGTCGCCAAAACGTCTTTGCTGTGCAGCGTGGCGATATGCGAATAAGGAATTCCGTCTGCTGTGGCGCCAGAGTAAAACGCAGGCGTATTGGTAAAACTGATATTGGTTAATGGAATACGATCTATCAGTTGCCCGCTCTGCGCATCGGCTTCATAAATATGCACTCCGTCTGACGTCTGTTCTGCCGAAAAAGGCGAATCCCATGCTGATTCTGTATAAATAGGCACCATCACCGTAGTGCCATCAATGGTTACTGCTTGATGATCCGACGGGCCAGCACCGCCACGACGACTGACTTGGCCTTTACCTCGTGAAGAGAGGCGTAGACCTTTAGTTTGCAACTCAGTAATTAAACGCTGTTGTGATTGCACTTGGTTCATCACGTTCTCCCGTTTCTGGTGCTGATGCAGGGGTTGATGTAGATGCTGACGTCGGCATCGACTGTCGATAAACCGCTGGCTGATCATTGATTGCCAAACTCAATAGTTCTGGGCGAGCATAATGACCAACCGAGTCCATCATGCGTTTGCGTTTAGTGATCAGATTAAAATCGAGATCCGCCACCACCATGCCTTCGCCTTCGGTGAGCGCAGGCGCTAAATGCTTGCCCTCTGGAGAAATAATCGCGGTGTTACAGCCACCCCTTAATCCCTTCTGAAGTGTTTCATCGGTGGTAATGGATTCGATCTGTTCTTCGCTCAACCAACCCGTGGAATTAACCACAAAGCAACCCGACTCCAGCGCATGGTGGCGAATCGTTGCTTCAATTTGATCGCCAAAAACAGGGCCGACTAAAGATCCCGGGAATTGACTGCAATGAATTTGTTCGTGCTGGGTCATAAGTGCGTAGCGTGCTAACGGGTTGTAATGCTCCCAGCAAGCTAATGCGCCAACTCGACCAACCGCGGTGTCGGCCACTTTTAAACCAGAAGCATCTCCCTGCCCCCAAATCATGCGCTCGTGATACGTCGGTGTAATTTTGCGACGCTTCAACACCAAGCGGCCATCGGCATCGAAAATAAGCTGGG
>JARGOI010000248.1 GCA_029212275.1 Thalassolituus sp. | reverse complement strand
GTTACAACAAACTGGCGAAAACCAGCGAACGACTCAGCGAAACACTGGAAGCAGGTGCCTACATTCAACGTGGCGAACGTGTGCACATGATTGAAGACTTCTGGGATGCTATCCAGTGGCTACTTGCTGAAGCGAAAAAAGGCTTTAATATCCAGCGCTATAAAGGACTGGGCGAAATGAACCCTGAACAGCTTTGGGAAACCACCATGGATCCAGAAACGCGCCGTATGCTACAAGTGACCATCGAAGACGCCGTAGGCGCCGATAAGATGTTTACGACGCTAATGGGCGACGATGTGGAGCCACGTCGTGCGTTTATTGAAGCGAATGCGCTGAATGTAGCGAACTTAGATTTTTAATCTGAGTTTGTTTTGGAAAGGGCAGCCAATGGCTGCCTTTTTTTTCAGATTATATGCTAGTTTAGATTCTCTAGTACTTGAATTGTAAATGTTAAAGCTTAATCTATTTCAAGGATGGATAAATGACTTTAGATATTCGTGGAAGTAAAAAAACAACAGGCATCAGTGACAATCAGTTTGTAGTATTAGAAGAGCTATTATCTAATTCGATTGATTCATATTTAATTAGAAAGCATTTCTGCAGTGATATTGATCCTCTTGAGGTTATATTCGATATTTCTCTGTATAAAAAAGATTTATTTTCAAATAGTAATGTTAATTTAACTTTAACTTGTACGGATAATGGTGCAGGTATGGCAAATGATCAAGTTAAAGCGTTTGTCACAAAAGATTCTACATTTAAAGATGATCTGAAAATTAACGGTATTGGAAAATGTTTTGGTTCCGGTAGAGTTCAGTTTTTTCATTTTTTTAATAATTTTAGTATCGAAAGTATATATGAAGAAAATAAAAAAATATTTGTTAGGAAATTAAAAATATCAAGCGATGATAAAGAAATTACTGAGAATTGTTTTGACAAAAATGAAATTGCAAATAGAGATTTCAAGACTAGTTTTAAATTTTCTGACTTATCTGATGAAGCGTATAAAAAACATTTTTTAAGCAAAGATCTTCGCGCTGAATTTTCTGCAAAGAATGTTAAACATCATATATTGAGTACTTTTTTACAAAGATTTATAACTCTCCGAGGCATTGCCGGCCAATTTAAGATTTACATAAATTCTGAATTTGATAAAAAAAACTTAAATCAAGAAATTATAGACTCAGCAGATCTTCCTAAGAAATTTTCAGAAAAATCAATTAAAATAAAATGTATTCATGGTTATGTAGAAAATACAAAAGAATATAATCTAAAGATTTCAACATATAAATTCCCAGAAATCGCATATCCTGGATTTGTACATGACGTCGCTTTGTGCGCGAATTCTTCGATAGTTAAGTCTCTCACTAATAAATTTTTGAAAGTTCGTGGGGATCGAAGTCGATCAATCAATGAAAATTATTACTTAATATTAATTGAAAGTGATTATTTAGAAAGTAAAGTGAATATTCGGCGTGATGGTTTTGATATACATTCAAATTGTCGTAACGGTGATATTATTTCTAAAGAACCCTCTATGGAGGATATCACGGATTCAATTGAGGATTTCATATTAGAAATTCTTACGCCGACCGACTTTGATCGACAAGCACTCATAGAGGAGACAGGTTATAAATTTGGAATATCGCCAGTGATGCTAGCTGAAACTCGAGTTAAAGTTAAATATGGTGATTCTGCTGACATGATTGCAAAGCGTGTATTAAAAAAATACCAAGAAGAAATCATTGATGATACTTCTAGTATATTTGATTTAAAGAAGCATTTACTTGATTTAGATCCTAGAAAATCTGATTTTCGTAATCATGTAAATGCTATTTCTTGGAAGTATACATCGACAATTAAAAAAATGGATATGGCTAATCTGTCGCAGCTAGTTGTTCGACGATCTGCAATGTTAGATGTGCTCCGTTATGCAGTAGATGGATTGTTGTCACTACAAGAAAATAGTAATGGTCGAAAAGAAAATGAAAAAATAATTCATAATATTTTTTTCCCAATGGGAAAAGATAGCAATGAAAATGTAGATCATGATATATGGATTTTAAATGAGGAATATCATTATTTTTCTCATATAGCGTCGGATAAGTCACTTGCTTCTATTCCGTGGAATGAAACAGAAAATATTTTTGATTCAGATATTGATAGTGAATTAGAAAAAGTTTTTAAAAAGAATAATCAAGAAAATAGATTAAAAAGGCCAGATATTGCCATATTTAATCAAGAAGGATCAGCAATAATAATTGAACTGAAGGCTCCAGGTGTAGAGTTACAAGATCATATTTTTGATTTACAAGAGTATTCTCGATTATTAGCTGCAAAATCGAAAGGAAGAATAAATAAATTTTATGGTTATCTAATTGGTGACACAATTAATGAAAATAGAATGGATAATAATTATACGAAATTTGCTAGCGGAAATGGCTATTTTCATACGGTGAAAATTAAAGATTTTGATTCAGGTATTCAATATGGAGATTTATATGTAGAAGTACTATTCTATCGAGATTTCATTGATAGAGCTGAGCAAAGATTGAAAATATATAAAGAAAAATTAGGAATTGCATGATTTGATTACGAGGCTTCGCTCGTGTAAGAATGAGGTGTTGTTGTATGAAAGCTGAAGAGTTCGATCAAAAATTTGATGATGGCGTTGAAGATATCAATGGTGATCTTGATTTGTTGACGGTACGTCGTGTGAATCAGGAGACCAAGAATACTGCTATAGCTCCCCAAGCTGTCGGTACTAATCAGTTGAACATTGAGAAAGATAATAAATAAAAGGAATCACTCGCGCAGAATAAACCATCAAAAGCGGATCCACTAAGAGACAACGGAAAACCTGTTAAGTGGCTAAAACCTTAAATAGCGACCTTATACCTCGTACTCCGCCCACCTCCGGGCATTTTCTCTATACACCCTTTCGCCACTAAATCTACCAAATGCCGCGTTGCGGTTGCTTTACTTACCTTGGCGACTTTCTGATATTGCCCGGCGCTGATGCCGTCTGCAAACCCCTTTGGTCCACCATCCAATAATCGGTTAAGTACTTTGCGTTGCTCTGTACTTAATGTCGTGTCGTTAAAACGCTGCCAGAAGACGGTTTTGGTCAACGTGCGGTCTATAGTGGTGATGGCGCTTTCGACACTTATAAGCAAGATACGCAAAAACCATTCTACCCAAGATGAGATATCTAGTTTTTGATCGACTTCTTGAGTGTGCTTTTGGGTGTGTTCGAGTATGTCGTAATAGCCTTTGCGGTTGTCGAGTATCGCTCCTGACATGGCGAATAAGCGGATGCTTTGTTCGTCGCCTTGGGCCAGTGACATATCCGTTAGGGCGCGAGTGAGACGACCATTACCGTCGTCGAATGGGTGTATGGTGATAAACCATAGATGGGCGATGGCGGCGCGTACGAGAGGGTCGAGTGCTTGGCTATTTTCTGGGCTATTTGTTTCGTTATGTTCTGGCGAATTAAACCAGCTGATAAAGCCAGCCAGCTCATTCTCTAATTGGTCTCTTGGTGGTGCTTCAAAATGCACGGTCGGTTTGTCTAAGCGACCCGACACAACCTGCATGGGTTCAGAACCTCTTAGTTCGCCTACTCTAACCTTTAGCAGTGCATTGTTGGCATCTTGAGGAAATAACCAGCGGTGCCACTGAAACAAGCGCTCAAGTGTTAACGGGTCATGATGCTGTTGCAGTGCGTCCATCATCATTTCAGCCAGTCCATCTGAGCGGTCGCTGGTCGGATAGGGTTCTGCTTCGTTGATGCCTAAATGTTTTGCGAGGGAAGAGCGTACGGAGGCGGCATTGAGTTGTTCGTTTTCGATGGCAGAGGACGCTAGAATGTTGCCGAGCAGTGTATCCAGTGATGTGTTAGATGTAGACGATAGACTCGCTTTGCCCGCGAGGTTACCTATGCGTTTGTGGCACTCGCGCAGCAGTGGTTGTATCGCTGATTCTTGCCAGCAGAAATTTGGCCAAGCGGTCGATTGCCAGATCCAGTCTTGTTTCACGTGGTGCTCTTCGTCTTGCACTATGCATACCCTATGAGAGTAGATCCAGTGTTTTGAGCCGAATAAAACACTTATTCGGCTCATATTGTGAGCCAATAGTAGACGATATTCGGATCACGTTGCAACGTTATGCCTGATAGAAACGTGCAACATACGATTTTATTTGCGCACGTTTTACACGTGTTGGGTTACGCGCTTCGCGCTAACGCCAACCTACGAGTGTAAGGATGAAGTTTGATGGGTTATGCAGCCGACATAAGATTTTATCGGCGCAAGTGTTGGGTTACGCGCTTCACGCTAACGCCAACCTACGAGCGTAGGGATGAAGTATGATGGGTTATGTCGTGATCATACGATTATATCTGTGGCACATGTTGGGTTACGCGCTTCGCGCTAACACCAACCTACAAATATGTGTGCAAGGCGTTTGTGGGGTTATAAAGCCAACCTACGAATATATGCTTGGTTGCATTATAGAGGGCCAAGAAAAAGGCAGCCGAAGCTGCCTTAATCATGTTGAAAGATTACTAACTGTTATCAGAAGTAGTAATCGATAGTGGCGTACATGGCTTTGTAATCACCTTCAACCGCTCGGCCGTTGGCATCGATGC
>JARGOI010000247.1 GCA_029212275.1 Thalassolituus sp. | reverse complement strand
TCTTCTGCCGATTTCAACGGATCAGATTTACCATCACGACCTTCTGGATTCACATATATCAACCCCATCATCACCGAAGCCAGTGGGTTTTCCATCTCGTGATTTTCGTCATAACGGCTATTTTCATTATCACTGGTTGCCAACCATTCTTTCTCTGAACCCCAGTAGGTATCTTTTTCTGGATGCCAAATGTCTTCGCGACCACCAGCGAAACCAAAGGTTTTGAAACCCATAGATTCATACGCCATATTACCGGCCAAAATCATCAAGTCGGCCCAAGAAAGTTTGTTGCCGTATTTCTTTTTAATAGGCCACAGTAAGCGTCGTGCTTTATCTAGGTTGACGTTATCCGGCCAGCTGTTCAGCGGAGCAAAGCGCTGATTACCAGTGCCTGCACCGCCACGACCATCGGCTAAGCGATATGAACCAGCAGAGTGCCACGCCATACGAATCATCAAACCGCCGTAATGACCCCAATCTGCTGGCCACCATTCTTGGCTATCAGTCATTAGTGCTTTGACATCGTTTTTTAGGGCTTCTAGATCGATCTTTTTGAATTCTTCCGCGTAATTAAAGTCGTCACCAAGAGGATTAGTCTTAGTATCGTGTTGATGAAGAATGTCGAGGTTGAGAGCATTCGGCCACCATGCGGTATTGGAGCTGCCCGATGCAGTCAAACTGCCGTGCATCACTGGACATTGACCTGCAGCTGGGTTTTTGTTTTCCATGAAGTATTCCTTTGATTGTCTGAATTATTCTATGACGGTCTTCTAGTCATAATTTTCTTGCTAGTAGGACGTCATTTTAAGCAATTAATTTGATATTTATATTTAATTAGGAGTATCGATTAGATAGTAATTTACTATCGACATGGAATCCAAAATACAATTCCAGTGCAACACAGGTTGAGAAGATAGATAGACAAAATTGCACCTAAGCAAACAGCTTGTACATGAGCCGTCGTAAGCAATGTGGTAAAGTCATCGCAGTATCGTTGTTATGTGGGAAACACCATGGCAGATCGCATGATCCCTACCTCACCTAGAGCCTCTATAGATGTCTCAGCTGACGTAGGCAGGGATGAAGAAATAGTCTCAACCAATCCAAATAAAACACCTTCCAAGCCTGCGGATGGCGAGATATTCGATTTACTGCAGGCGATGCATCGCAGTCATTTGCGACTCAATGTCATGGCTGATCAAAAAGCCAACATTCTGATGGGAATCATCGGGATTATTTTTACGGTGATTCTCACTAAGATAAATATCACCGAAGCGTACAGTCCTCATATTAAATTAATTTTGGTGATTTTTTTGTCGCTAGAGTTGGTGGCCTTTACCGCCAGCCTGATGGTGATTGCGCCACGCTTTCAAGGCAAGTTTTTGATTAAGAATATTGAAAACATGCCTAATCCATTCTTTTTCGGGTTTTATACGAATTTCTCAGAAGACGAGTATATTAACCACATGGTGTCTAGCATCCATGATAACGCTTCTGCCAAAAAAGTTTTTTATAAAGATATTTATCAATTAGGTCAGGTGCTGAAGAGAAAATATAAATTATTAAGGCGGGCCTATATTTTTGCTTTTTTAGGGGTCGCTCTTAGCGTTATTTTATTTATTAGCGATGCGCTTTTTAGTTTAATTTTTGCGTGATGGGATAAAATTTTTAATAAAAAACGGGCCTATCAATTCAATGCAGTCTATATAATGCAAGCGGCCCGTTTTTCTTTACTGACAGAGCTTTATGCGCGGCCAGTAAATTTGCTTTCTTCAACATTGATACGAATACGTTCACCTGTCGAAATATGTTCTGGTACGTTCACAACCAAACCCGTTGATAAGGTCGCAGGCTTAGTACGAGACGTGGCAGAAGAGCCTTTCATTGAAGGTGCCGTGTCAGTTATCACTAGCTCAACAATGGATGGCAGTTCGACACCCACAGGTACTTCGTTAAGCACCACAACTTGAATGCCTTGCGTATCTTCGGCAATGAACCATGCTTCGTCAGCAATCGCTTCTTTATTCAAGCTGTACATCGTAAAGTCTTCAGAGTCCATAAATACGTATTCTTCGCCATCGATATAAGACAAAGTCGCATTTCGGCGCACTAAGTCTGCTAAATTGAGCATGTCACCGTCTTTAAACGATTCGTCTAGCTTGGCACCGGTAACGACGTTGTACATGCGCATGCGATAGATAGATCCACCAGCACGGCCTTGGGGTACCGAACGTTCGATGTCTTTTACAAAATACACACTGCCGTTGTACTCGACCGCCGCATTTTTCTTGATTTCACTGGCCTTTGGCATGACATTGCTCTCGATTTTAAAAAAACGAAGATTACTATATCTACCCCATCGTTGGATAGAGTTGTGGAATAGAGAGACGGAAAAATAGATGGGATATTTTTAACAAAAAAAAAGCGACCCTTAAGGATCGCTTCTTTCAACAACGGCTGCTAATTAAAGAGCAACGATGTTCTCTGCTTGAGGGCCTTTCTGGCCATCAGTCAAAGTGAATTCAACTTTTTGGCCTTCAGCCAAAGTCTTGAAACCAGTGCTGGCGATTGCGCTGAAGTGAGCGAAAACGTCTGGGCCAGATTCTTGTTCAATGAAACCAAAACCTTTAGATTCGTTGAACCACTTAACTGTACCTTTTACTGTCTTAGACATAATATTCTACCTGAGTTTTTTAAATTTTTGCCTTAACGGCGAGAAAGCTTTGAAGTATGGACTAACTTAGAAAACTGCAGGACGACGTACTTAGGACAACGCAATGTAGATTTTTAAATAAAGGCTATCTTTCTAGCTTGTACACACAGTATAGCCAATAAAGATCATTGTCTACGTTTTTTTCCCTAAACTTCCTACTGAGTGGCTATATATTGTCTAAATTATCGCTCGTAAACGCCAAGTGTTTAGGGCTTTTGTGCAAAAATCAAACGGATAGACAAAAAAAAGGGCTCATCCCGAGCCCGTGAATACCCTTTAAAAAAGGGATTCTATTTGGGTGCTGCGTTTAAAACTTTACTCTGTTAATTACGAATCAAGTGATCAAAGGCGCCTAGAGCAGCTGTTGCGCCTGCTCCCATGGAGATAATGATTTGCTTATAGGCAACATTAGTACAATCGCCTGCGGCAAATATCCCTGGCACGCTGGTCTGGCCATGATCGTCGATCACAATTTCACCACGTTCGGTTAAGCTGATAGTCTCTTTTAAGAACTCGGTGTTTGGCACCAAGCCGATTTGTACGAAAATACCTGCCAAATCAATCACATGAGTCTCATCTGTAGCGCGGTCTTTATACTTAAGACCAATCACACGCGAACCATCGCCCAAGACCTCTGTGGTCATCGCCATTTTCAAAATGTTAATGTTTGCCATGGAATTGGCTTTCTTCACCAATACCGCATCGGCGCGCAGAGTATCGGAGAATTCCAACACGGTGACATGCTCAACAATACCGGCAAGATCAATAGCCGCTTCAATACCAGAGTTACCCCCACCAATTACTGCCACGCGCTTACCTTTAAACAAGGGACCGTCGCAGTGTGGGCAGTAGGCAACCCCTTTATTGCGATATTCGTTCTCACCTGGAACATTCATCTCTCTCCAGCGAGCACCGGTAGACAGAATTAATGACTTAGTACTAAGCACCGCACCATTAGACAACTCGACTTCTTTCAGGCCACCATCGACATTACGCACCGCAACGACTTTTTGCGACTTCATCACATCCACGTCGTATTCTTTTACGTGCTCTTCTAAATGGGCGACCAGTTTTGGGCCTTCGGTGTATTTCACAGAAATGAAGTTCTCGATGCCCACAGTGTCCGCCACTTGGCCACCAAAGCGCTCTGCTACCAGACCAGTGCGTATACCTTTACGAGAGGCATAAATCGCCGCAGATGCACCCGCAGGACCACCACCGACCACAAGTACCTCGTAGGGCGCTTTATCTTTTAATAAGGCCGCTGATTTTGCGTCTGCATCGTCATCCACTTTGTTTAAGATGTCAGCCAAGGTCATTTTACCGTTGGCAAAAGGCTCACCGTTCAAATACAGCGCTGGAACCGCCATGATGTCGCGATCTTTCACTTCGTTTTGGAAGACACCACCATCGATCATGGTTGCAGTGACGTTAGGATTTAGCGCCGCCATCAAGTTAATCGCCTGCACAACGTCTGGGCAGTTGTGACAAGACAAAGAAATGTACGCTTCGAAGTTAAGCGAACGAGTTAATGATTTCGCCTGATCTTGCAGCGCCTGCTCTTCTTTCGACGGGTGGCTACCAGCTTGCAACAAAGCCAACACTAACGACGTGAATTCGTGCCCCATTGGGATACCAGCAAAAAATACTCGTGGTGCATTGCCCGCTTTCGCTACCGACATTACAGGCGAACGACCATTGATCGCTTCTGTGGTGGTCGATACCGAAATATCTTTGTGCAGCTCGGCAATTTCATTCGCCAGCGCTTCAAGTTCGTCTGATTTAGGGGAGTTATTGACGGACACCACCAGTTCAATCGGATTACGCAGATTGTTTAGGTAGCCGCCTAACTGTTGTTTCATGTTTGCATCAAGCATGGTGTGTGTCCTGTGTTAATGATTTCAGTTTATGAGTCTATAGTAGCGACATGATATCAATTATAGAAATCAATCTTTTCTAC
>JARGOI010000246.1 GCA_029212275.1 Thalassolituus sp. | reverse complement strand
AAGTAAACGCTAAAATCTCGTGTGTCTCGTGGAAAAAACCAGCGACACTGCCGCCTTGTTCGGTCGGCATAGCACTGTAGTTACCCCACAGTACATCCCACATTCCGGCTGAAAGACCAAATCCAATGCCCGCCAAAACAACCAGTAGAGTGACGATGTTGAGTGCGTAGTGCGTGACAACTCCGAGTTTATCCAGCAAAGCATTACCAGTAGAAGCGTAGGGTGGCTGCTGCATTTTCTTCTTTATTACAATGCGGAACAGTGTCAGTAAGAAAATGAATAAGCCAGTGAGCATGTGCATCTGTACGGCGAACGCCATGAAGCCACCGTCTGGTAAATTTGGCAAAACCAGTAATCCCATAAACAGCATGATGAGGATCAGTCCGGCGCTGAGCCAGTGCATTATTATTTGCAGCTTGTTGTATTTAACGAGTGGGGTATTCATTGATTTCTCCGCGTGTTCTATTAGTGAACTGTGCATAACCTTAAGGTATAACAGTGCTCTCGGGTTGTAAATGTGCGCTTGTAGCGTCTCAGTCAGACTATTGTGATGATTTCCAGCAGACATTACGCAGATGCTAATATTTCTAATTTCCGCAAAATTCACTGATGATGCAGTTATAAAGTCAACCAAAACAGGGCACGTTCTTTTTTGACGCCTCGCTATGAAGCAGTTCGTGTTTTAAGTCAGTCTCGCTTCTTATCCCAATTGTGCACTATGCACATCTTTTATTCTGTTGATCTATTCACTCCCAACAATGCTTCTTCCACCGCTGAGTAATCCCAAAACGTGGTACTTACTTTGCAATGTGAGCTTTGAGAACATAATTAATCACTGACTTTACCGGAGCATGATATGGAAACGACTGATTATCCATTGAGCGAAGTGCCTAAAGACGACCGTAAAGGATTGGTCTCTACGTCGATACTACTTCTAGGGTTTACTTTCTTTACCGCCACTATGTTTGCTGGCGGTACCATTGGGACCGCCTTTTCGTTTGGTGAATTACTAATGGTGATAACCCTTGGAAATTTACTACTCGGCCTTTACGCCGCAGCGTTAGCCTACATTGCCTGTAAAAGCGGACTTAACTCAATTTTAATGGGCCGTTTCTGTTTTGGTGAAGTTGGCAGTAAGTTATCCGACCTCTTACTTGGTTTTACCCAAGTGGGTTGGTATGCATGGGGCGCAGCCACCATTGGCATCGTCTTAGTGAAAACATTGAGCTTACCCGCTTGGGCAGAGACGCCTCTAATTATTGGTTTTGGTCTTGGCTTTTGTATTACCGCAATGATTGGCTATCGTGGCATGGAGATTCTTTCACGATTTGCGGTACCGGTGATGATGCTGTTCATTGTATTAAGTATGTACACAGGGATATCTGATATTGGCGGTTTAACGAATTTAATGAGCCAAGAGCCAACGAGTAGCTTAAGTGTTGCTTCTGCCGTGACTATTATTATTGGTACGTTTGTGAGTGGCGGTACACAAGCGACAAATTGGAGCCGATTTGCAAAAAGCCCCAAGGTAGCCGTTATCTCAACGATGGTGGCCTTTTTCTTTGGGAATGGCCTGATGGTATTAACGGGCGCATTTGGCGCTTTGATTTATCAGCAAGCCGACGTTGTCGATGTGCTGTTGGCACAGGGTTTTGTGACGATTGCTGTGCTGATGTTGATGCTGAACTTGTGGACAACCCAAGACAATACCATCTACAACGTAGCCGTGGCCGGTTGTAACTTATTTCGTACCGAAAAACGCCGCACAGTCACCATCGTTGGTGGGGTGATTGGCACTATTTTAGCGGTTGGAGGCATGTATAACTTTCTCATTCCGTTTTTGGTGTTATTAGGGACGTTCATTCCACCGATTGGTGGTGTGATCATGGCGGATTTTTGGATAAAACATAAAGGTGAATATCCGAAACTCGCTGAACAAACGCTTCCGGCATTTAATTGGGTAGGTCTGACTGCTTATGCCATCGGTTCTGCTGCCGCGTTTGTATCTCCCACCTTGCCACCCGTCGTTGGCGTGCTTGCTGCAGCATTAAGTTACGCTATTATTTTTCGCCTACCGATGGGCGTTACGAACCTGAGTAAAGCTGAAAGTTAATGCCAATTTATTGCTCTGACATTCCACGTTTGCCAACACTGGAAAGCATTCGCTTGGTGGCAGGTTTGCGTGGAAGTCAGCATGTCGTTCGCTGGCCTTATGTGGCCGAGAATGAAACGTTAACTCCTTGGTTGCGTGGAGGAGAATTGGTATTTGTTACGGGTATTAATCACAGTCGTGATGAGAATAATTTGCTGCAGCTTATTCTTGGCGCCGTTGAAAATGAAGCGGCTGGTATGGTGATTTTAACCGGACCTGATTTTATTCGTAACATTCCTAATTCGGTATTAGCACTAGCAAATGAGCTTGGTTTTGCTTTATTCGAACAACCTTATTCGCTCCCGATGGTACAAGTCACGGAAGTCATCAGTAACGCGATTGTTCAAGATAATCTGCTTGGTCAATCGACTAAGCTGTTTCTTACACGCTTAATTAATGGCTTTGCTGACGCGCCTGAGTTGGTTCATTTACGAGCTTCTGAGCTTGGCTTAAGTGATACCCATCCCTATGCTGTTCTCGCCATTCGTATGAAAAGCTTTGAACGGCGAGTGCATGACGATAACCCTGAAGAAAAATGGCAACTGATCCGTCAGAGAAATCAGTTAGAACAGCAATTAACAGAACTATTAAACCGACGTGGTATTAATTGGCCAGTACTAGTGGATCAACAAGACCTCTTATTGATTTGGCCAACGGATGAAACCAATATTGCCGCGCTGAGTGAAGAAATCAATCAAGCACTCTCTCGCATAGATCCTCAGACACAAGATATTTATACGGGGGTCAGCGACTTACAACCCGGACTTGCCAGTATTGCCCAAGCTGCTGAGCAAGCGCGTCAAGCTGCACGATTTGCCGTACAACAGCACCAGAAGCTATTTTTTTACGAGCAGCTGGGTATCGCTAAGTTATTTGCCGCTATTCCACAGCGCACATTACTTGCAAAATTTTGCAAAGAGCAATTAGGCCAGCTGTGTTTTTCACAAGATGCCCGTGACATAACCATGAAAGAAACGCTCACTTGTTATCTGAACCAGTTTGGTAATCAGCAACAGGCAGCGGATGCAATGGGGGTGCATCGCAATACCTTCAGTCATCGATTAAAGCGTATTGAGGAACTGACGGGTCAGTCGTTGAATGACCCGTTTTCGCGTTTGAATTTACAAAGTGCACTTTTGATCGAACAGATTTTATTTCAACATCACAATATCAATATTTTAAACGAGGATAAAAATGCAACTAATTAACGCTCGTTTGCGCCAACAAAAATCACTTTTTACACTTGATATTGTCGATGGATATTTTAGTGCTATTACCGAACAAACTCAGCAAATCGTTGCAACAGAAAACCAAATTGATGCCTTTGGTAACTTAGTCTCTGCACCTTTTATCGAACCTCATATCCATCTAGATGCGGCATTGACTGCCGGCGAACCTAACTGGAACCATAGCGGTACCTTATTTGAAGGAATAGAACGTTGGAGTGAACGAAAACCTTTGTTAAATGAGTCCGACATTCGCCAGCGAGTTCTCAAAACCGTGGAATTGCTCGTCAGTAACGGCGTTCAGTTTATACGTACCCATGCCGATACCAGTGATAACAGTTTGGTGGGCGTTCGCACTTTATGTGCTTTACGAGATGAGTTGGCCGATAAAATAGAAATTCAAGTCGTTGGTTTTCCTCAAGACGGGCTATTGTCTTTTCCAAACGGTTTAGCCCTAATGCAAGAAGCCATTGAAATTGGCGTCGATGTGATTGGCGGTATCCCACATTTTGAATACACCCGAGAACTGGGTGAAGCTTCAATGAAAAAAGTGATTGAGCTGGCGTTAAAATACAACAAATTGGTCGATGTGCACTGCGATGAAATTGATGATCCCAATTCACGTTTTCTAGAAGTATTGGCCTGCGAAGCCTTGTTTAATGATTTAGGTTCCCGTGTTACTGCAAGCCATACCACCGCCATGGGGTCTTACGATAATGCCTATTGTTCTAAGCTATTTCGGTTATTAAAGAATTCGAATATTAATTTTATTTCTTGTCCTACCGAGAGCATTCACCTGCAAGGCCGTTTCGATAGCTATCCAAAGCGTCGTGGGTTAACACGAGTGAAAGAATTAAACGAGGCAAACATCAATGTCTGCTTCGGCCAGGATTCGATTTTTGATCCTTGGTACTCTTTGGGTAATGGCAAGTTACTGCGTACTTTGGATTTTGGTTTACACATTTGTCAAATGATGGGGTATGCCGATTTCAGTACAGCACTTAATTTAATCACGGACAACAGTGCGAAAACACTCAATATCCAAGATCGATATGGTGTTGAAGTTGGTAAGCCGGCAAGTTTCATTTTGCTTGATGGTGAAGACGATTATTCTGTGATAAGAAAACAAGGTGAAGTATTGCTATCGGTTCGTCTGGGTGAGGTGATACTTAAACGTCAGCCAGCCAGAGTTGTTACACCAAACTGGATTGATTATGAATAAAAATAACTTTGTGTCCGCAATATAAAACGCGGATTCAACTCCGAAGTGCATCACATCAGCAGTAGAGAAAGGAGTTA
>JARGOI010000245.1 GCA_029212275.1 Thalassolituus sp. | reverse complement strand
CCCCAGTAGCGGTCGAGCATCACATCACCAAAGACCAATACGCTGGCCTTATGAAAATCAGGGAGGGTTACATCCATCTTATCGATCACTGTTGTCGGTTGTTTATACATCGCAAGCGCGCAGTTTATCATAATGGTTATGCGCTGTGCGCAACTGCTATGCCGATTTGAAAGCTGACGGTTCAACCGTCACTTTGTGCTAAGCTGCGCTAACTATTTACCACCTAACGATGGTGCCTCTTGTCTCGATCCATTTACACCCTGCTTTACGCTTGTTTGCTGCCTGTAATGTTGATGCGTTTATGGTGGCGTGGCCGCACGAACCCCGGATATCGCCAGCGTATTTTTGAGCGCTTTGGTCGTATCCCTCATCGTCCACAACCCGGTGGTTTATGGCTACACGCGGTATCCATGGGCGAAACCTTGGCCTCAGTGCCCTTGGTGAATGCTTTTATTAAGCAGCATCCGGACGTGCCTGTGATTATCACCACCACGACACCGACAGGCTCGGAGCAGGTTAAAAAACAGTTTGGCTCGCGCGTCTATCACATGTACATGCCGTACGATTTACCGTGGTTTCTAGAGCGACTTATTCGCAGTATCCGTCCCAGCTTGCTGGTGATTATGGAAACCGAAATGTGGCCTAACCTGCTGGCTTGTTGTGAAAAAAATCATATTCCAGTGGTGCTGGCGAACGCACGCTTGTCAGAAAAATCGGCCGCCGGATACGCAAAACTCACTAAAATCACTCCGGCAATGATGTCGAGCTTTACTAAGATTGCAGCGCAATATGAAAGCGACGGTGAGCGATTTGTCACTTTGGGATTAGATCCTAAAAAATTGGCGGTCATCGGCAGCATCAAATTCGACGCTCACGTCCCGCCGGGCAGCGAAGAAAAAGGGATGATACTACGCAAAGAATGGGGTGAATCACGTACGGTACTTGCCTTGGCGTCGAGTCACCCCGGTGAAGACGAACGCGTATTGGCGTTATACCCAGCCCTCAGCAAGGTCTGCCCTGACTTACTATTGTTGCTGGTGCCAAGACATCCCGAGCGCTTTGAAGGGGTCACCAACGCCGCACATAACCAACATTTGCGTGTACATCGTCGCAACCAAGGGCCAGCAACCAGTGCGGTTCAGGTCTATGTTGCTGACACTATGGGAGAGATGTTTACGCTATTGGCGGCTGCCGACTTGGTATTGATGGGTGGATCACTGGAGAAGCATGGCGGTCACAATCCAATCGAACCTGCAGCGCTGGGAAAGCCTACGTTGATAGGGCCAAATTACTTGAATTTTTCGACCATCGTCGACAATCTAGTGGCCGAAGATGCGCTGGCTGTTGTGGATAACGTCGACAATCTAGAAGCGGCGCTGAGCAATTGGTTAACGTCGACCGAACAACGTATAGCGATGGGAAATAAAGCGAAACATGTGGTCGATGCCAACAAAGGTTCGGTCGAACGCTTGCTGGCGCTGATCAATAAACACCTCGATGCACGCAAAAGAGCACGAAGTGTTTATTGATAATCGTCCTTTTGATAGGCGCTCTATTTACTGCATCAGCTTGCGGATGTAGTTAGGCAAAGCAAAACTGGCGACATGAATATCGGCGTTGTAATAGCGGGTTTCAAATCCTGCTTGTTGAATACGCGCTTCAATGGTCGCCGTGTCTTGCTGGCGCAATAAAGCATCGTCCGAGGCCCACGCCAACGTCATAAAACCACCGGTATACGTAGGCACAGGTGCCACATAGAAACTGGCATCTTGATACAGCTTGCTTAGCCGCTGGTAGGTATTGGTCACTTCATCACCCTGCATAAACGGTACACCGTTTTGTGCCACCATCATCCCGCCTGGGTTTAAACACTTTTTCTCATCCGCGTAAAAATCAGAGGTGAATAGCACTTCGCCTGGGCCGATTGGATCGGTGGAATCGGAGATGATCACGTCAAACATATCCGTGCAGCTGGCCATGAAGTCTTTGCCATCGGCGATGACGATGGTGGCTCGCGGATCATCGTAAGCACCGTTCGAATGCTTAGGAAAATACTTTTTACACATATCGATCACGCTGCCGTCAATTTCGACTTGAGTCACGTGCTCGACATTTTGATGACGCAACACTTCGCGCAAGATACCGCCATCACCACCACCAATAATCAAAACTCGATTGGGGTTCGGATGCGCAAACAAAGGCACATGCACCATCATTTCGTGGTAGATAAATTCGTCTTTTTCGGTGGTTTGCACCACACCATCCAATAACATCACACGCCCTAGAAACGGCGTTTCGAAAATTTCGAGGTGTTGATGCTCGGTTTTTACTTCAAACAGCAAATCACTGACAGTAAAAGACTGGGCGTAGTTGTCATAGAGACGCTCGGAGACGACTTTCTTCTCGGAATTAGGGACGGTCATTAGGACTTCCATTGAGCAAATATTGAGATTTATCGATCTGAGCATAGGCGCTGCTGACGACGTTAAAAGCGTCGTTATAGACAGCAAGGTATTGTCAGTCGGAGTAAATGTGGCGCGATTATAGCCTGATGGCTGCTATCAAACCATGCCGTATGGCGCATCTCATGCTAGGATAAAATAAATTACGGAATTAATTTTTATACAGGAAGCGTTATGTCTCGTTTATCGTTGTTGGCTGTTTTGTCGTTGTCGTTGGTCATTGTTGGTTGCGGTGGCGGCAGTGGGAGCTCAACACCAAGTCCTCTTAGTAATTTGCCAGCAAATAGTTCGGTCAAAAAACTCTTGTCCTTTGATGAATTGCAACAGTCTTTGCCTGCTATCAACAATAACCTAAACACAACCTCTCCAGAAGGAATTTGGGTGGTCAATAGCAGCATCAAGTACACAAACGTTAAAAACTTACTAACCAACAACAGCACCTCTTATCTCACAGGTCGCCATATCGCATTAATTATTAAAAACAATGACAACACATATAAGACATGGGCTTGCGGCTCAGAATATGACTTGGACTTTGAAGACATCAATCTTGCATTAACAGGAAACAGATTAAGCTACAGTCGCAACGAAAGTGTTGATGTTGGTAATGAAACCACCTCTTATGATACTAATTGGTCAATCGATCTAATTGATAACCTTTCGTTTACCAGCTCGTTGAATGATATTGAAACGACAAATTCAGCGGATCTTAGCTCTGAAGTTCAAACCCGAACGATTCGCTTGGCGGCGGTAAAGCTGGATGATGCTATTAGCTTTGAAGACAGCACTAACTTCACTACGACATTTTCGTTAATAGTGAATAGCAGCAGTTTTGAACTCACAGGTGATTCTGCCAATATTGGTGAAAGATTAAGCTGCATAGGCGCAGCTGAAGGAAATTTAACAGGGTTTTATTTGGGCGAGAGTGTCGATCAGGACATCACAATAGCCCAAGCAATGACTAAGAATGGCCAAGAGGTTCTTTTTGACATATCAGAAGGTCGAGTGGGGAGTATAAATGATGAGTCTTATTACTTTTACCAAGATATGGTTACCCCAAACGTAGAGGGGTTTTCATTATGTAGTAACGATGACAGTAATTGCGATGAAGCAACTTCCGGGTCGATAACTATTTCTGAGGATACACAAGAAAAGCTGTCATTTTCTGCTGAAGCAGAAAATGACAACAACGATACAATGAGTCTGAATGTGTCGTTCAGCGACTGACTAATTTATATCTTTTATGACGGCAGAACTATCAAGACTCTGGGAGCAGCGCCAAAAATTCTTTTAGGTCAGTGGCCGTTTGGTAAGGCGCCTCTAGCATAGGTAAATGACCAATACCGTCCATCAAAACTGTCTTCACATTCGGCAGCAGTGATTCCACAACGGGGACCGCACCTGCGCTGAGTACGCGGTCTTCCTTGCCCCAAACTAGCAAGGCTGGCACGGGCATCCCTTTGATGCGGGCTTCGAGTTGGTCTTCACCCAATTGTTTAAAAATCTGTTGCTCAAGTGCGTAGTTGTCGATGCGTGATTGGGCTTTTTGATCTAACACAAAACCAGGCACAAACGGCGGCTTGCTCATCACAAAATCAAAAACGCCATGAAACTCTTTTAACGTGCGAGCGGATAAGATATTTTCGCCAGTCTCTTCAAAATGCAGCAAAAATTCCGATTTAGGGGCCGACCAAAAACCACCGGGATCAAGTAACCACAAACTTTGCACTTGATTTGGATACATTGCGGCATAGGTTAAAGCGATATGCCCCCCCATGGAGCTGCCGCCCATGCTGAAGGTATTTACCCCAATTTTTCCTAACAGTTCATGCAAACGCGCGGCTTGCGCCGGAGGCGTGTAGTCAGCATTTTGCGGCTTAGACGAGTCACCAAAACCAATGTGATCAGGCACAATTAAATGATAATCACGTAAGTAAGGCGCCACTTCGGTGAAATTATCTTTGTCCGCACCAAACCCGTGCAGCAAAACTAAAGTCTCGGCTTTATCCGCATTGGCTTCCATATAAACGTAGGTCAGACCGTTATCAAGGGTCATTTCTTTGGTTTCTAAACCGCCAATTTTACGTTTTAGATCAACCAGAAAATCCGCGGCTTGAGCAGGCGCAAAATGAATTGCTGCCGCAGAGGCTGCGACAGCCAAGATCACAAGCACGAGTAAATACTTAACTATCTTCATGAGATTCCTTAAATGTAAGTTCGT
>JARGOI010000244.1:2034-4689 GCA_029212275.1 Thalassolituus sp. | reverse complement strand
AAATCAGATGCGGCAGGTTGACGACGAACCAAGATTTGCGTGCATTCGTTATCGATGGCAACTTCGGCTTTGTCAACGTCATCTTCACGACGGATAACTTCATCAGCGAGTTGCGTATCGCCACTGCAAATGGCCTCAACAGCATTGGCGACTTGACGCTCGACCAAGCCCCCCATACTCATCATGTGATTACGTATGGCTTCTAGATCAGCATTAAACTGACCAGAGATGTGCTGGTTAAAATTCATTTCCATGGTAAACCTCTTAGCCGAAACGGCCGGTAATGTAGGCTTCAGTTAACTGATGCTGAGGCGTTGTAAACACTTTATCAGTGGTGTTCACTTCGATCACCTGTCCTAAGTGAAAATACGCAGTGCGTTGCGACACACGTGCAGCCTGTTGCATTGAATGCGTTACAATTGCAATGGTGTAGTTTTCGCGCAATTCGTCAATCAGCTCTTCTATTTTAGCAGTTGCAATGGGATCCAGTGCCGAACAAGGTTCATCCATCAAAATGACCTCGGGGTCCACTGCAATAGTGCGTGCGATACATAAACGCTGCTGCTGACCACCCGACAAACCAGTACCGGGAGAATGGAGACGGTCTTTTACTTCGCCCCATAAACCTGCACGTTGTAGGCTTTTCTCAACAATTTCGTCGAGGTCAACACGACTGGTCGCTAAACCATGAATTCGTGGGCCATAAGCCACGTTATCATAAATTGATTTAGGGAATGGGTTTGGCTTCTGAAACACCATTCCCACCTGAGCTCGTAACGGCACAACGTCAACGCGAGCATCATAAATGTTATTGTCATCCAATAAGATACTGCCCGTAACTCGGCAGATATCAATGGTATCGTTCATGCGATTTAGACAGCGCAAAAAGGTCGATTTACCACAACCGGATGGGCCGATCAGAGCAATTACTTCGTTCGCACCAATATCTAAATCTACGTTGAATATGGCTTGTTTTTCGCCATAAAACACAGAAACATCACGCGCGCTTAACTTTGGCTCTTTACACAAAGGTATGCCAACGGTTTTATGATTTTCTATAATAGCCATAAATAAATTCGCTTTTCTCGTATTGCCCAGTGATTACCAACGACGTTCTAAACGACGACGCAACAAAACCGCAGCAGTGTTCATAATAATTAAGAAACCCAATAGCACGATAATCGCACCAGATGTCCGTTCTGTGAATGCTCTTTCTGGGCTATCAGACCACAGGAAAATTTGTACCGGTAAAACCGTTGACGGATCGTTAATAAACCCCGGCACGTCCACCACAAAAGCAATCATACCTATCATCAATAACGGTGCTGTTTCACCCAACGCTTGTGCCATACCAATAATGGTACCGGTTAACATACCCGGCATGGCCAGAGGCAAAACATGGTGAAAGACGGTTTGCATTTTCGATGCCCCTAAGCCTAGCGCCGCTTCACGAATCGATGGTGGCACGGCTTTAATCGCTGCTCGACCCGAAATAATGATCGTTGGTAGAGTCATCAGTGTCAGCACCAAGCCGCCCACTAGCGGCGTTGAGCGCGCCACACCAAACATATTAATAAAGATTGCCAAGCCCAATAGACCAAACGTAATAGAAGGAACGGCGGCTAAGTTGTTGATATTAATTTCTACAATTTCTGTCAGTCGATTTTTCGGCGCAAACTCTTCTAAATAGATTGCCGCGGCCACGCCCACAGGAAACGATAAGAAAAATGTCACCAACAAAGTTAACAAGGTGCCAGTCATAGCACCGCGGATACCCGCCAACTCAGGTTCGCGAGAATCACCATTAACAAAGAATTGGCTATTAAAACGTGTAGCTAAGCGGTCTTCATCGATCCATGTTTGCAACCAGCGTAGCTGAGCTTCAGAAAAACGGGACGACGCGCCTGGTTTACTGCGATCACGCTTAAACCACTGATCAACGTCATCATCAACAATCAAATCAATGGTGATTGATTTGCCAATGAGATTTGGGTCGGCCAATACTTCTTTTTGCAGCTGCCAAGATGCACCGACAGAGATTAACGAGTAAAGATCGCGACGCTCGCTGCGACCTTCGGGTTGCATCTCATTTTTAAAGTGCTCTTTTAATAAGCCTTCATAATTGGCATTCATCAAATCACTAACGTCCGAACGGGCATTAATATCTAAGTAATCCCCATCAATGACGATATCAGCGGTCAAAATCGTTTGGCGGAAGGCCGATAATCCTTTACTGAAAATATCACCAAACAGAACCACTAAGCACAACATGCCGAACATCACGGACATCATGCCGTAAATACGAAAGCGTGCTTCTGAAGCGCGGCGACGCTTCATACTGCGTGCTACTTTTTCTCGGGTTGATTGACTAGTCATATTGCTCTCGATATTTCTGAACGATCTTAATCGCCGCAAAGTTAAGTGCGAGGGTTACTAGGAATAACACCAATCCCAAGGCAAACGCGGCCAAGGTTTTTGGCGAATCAAATTCTTGGTCGCCGACCAGTAGCGTAACTATCTGCACCGTCACCGTGGTCACACTGTTGAGTGGGTTGGCCGTTAAGTTGGCTGCCAAGCCGGCCGCCATGGCAACAATCATGGTTTCACCAATGGCACGAGAAATAGCCAACATAATAGCGCCGACAATCCCTGGCA
>JARGOI010000244.1:0-1934 GCA_029212275.1 Thalassolituus sp. | reverse complement strand
AAAAATAAGATCGATTCATATAACACACTGGCCAAAATACCCAGCGTGGTCAGTACCGCAATGGCGGAACTGGTGAACAGCAAACCGCGAACAATACGTTCTACTTCAGAACGAGCACGCATGTCCGGTTTGATCCGACGCCAGGTTAAACCAATGCCCAACAAAATTAAGGCTAATACGACTCCGCCTTTGAGCAACGACGTGCGTGACTGCAGTGCATTTAAATGACTGATCGCGCTTTGTAGTTCAACGTTGGCCGCTAAGCCATTGTCGGCAGCCATATTGTGTACTTTAGAGAGCGTTAAGCGAATCTGTGCTTCACCACCCTGTTGTATGTAATCGGGTAAATGGAACACTAGCAAGCTATCGACCACTCGTGCTTCAAATACTGCCCAAACAAGCAATAACAACAACGGCGGAAGACAAGTCCACAATGCCACCAAAGCGCCATAATGGGCCGGTAACGAGTGCATTTTTGCCCCTTCACTGGCCAAGGTGCGGGCTCTGTTGCGGCCCAGAAGATACGCAGCGCCTATGGCAATAAAGACTGCAATCAACAGTGTGCTGTAGTTCATGGTGTGTTTCTCACGCGCCGTATATTTGACCAACTAAACGTCATCAAACAGGGCTTTATCGCTGGTTAGAAGTTAATAAACACGCAAAGGCCGGAAGCTTTCGCTCCGGCCTTGTCGAGGACAATGCATCCAATTACTTGGCTGCGATTGTCTTCATTTTTGTAACTGTTTCAAGTACTTGCTTATACTCTTTTGCTGTCATCGGAATCATACCCTTGTCAGCTAAGTAACCGTCTTCACCCATTGCTTTCTCAGAGGTAAATTCAGTTAAGTATTCTTTAATGCCTGGAATCACACCAACGTGTGCTTTTTTCACGTAGAAGAACAATGAACGGCTCACTGAGTAATCACCAGAAGAAATGGCGTCAAACGTAGGTGCTTGGCCTTCAATGACTGTGCCATGAACCTTATCTGCGTTCTGTTCTAAGAAGCTGTAACCGAATATACCTAATGCATCAGGGTTAGCGACCAGCTTTTGTACGATCAAGTTATCGTTCTCGCCCGCTTCGATGTATGCACCATCTTCACGAAGACCATGACATACGGCTTTGTACTTATCTTTATCACTGTCTTTCATTGCTTTGATGAATGGGAACGTTGAACAACCACCTTCCATTGCTAATTCAACAAACGCATCGCGAGTACCCGACGTTGGAGGAGGACCCATTACTTCAATTTTTGTTGCTGGCATCGCTGGATTTACGTCTTTCCAAGTGATGTATGGATTTTCGATTAAAGTGTCAGATCCATCGGTAGCAGGCACCATTTTCGCTAACGCTAAGAAGATGTCTTTACGAGTCATTTCGTAATAAGGCGCTTTATTGCTGTTCGCCAAAACGATACCGTCATAACCAACCATCACTTCAACAATGTCGGTTACGCCATTTTTCGCGCACAATTCAATTTCTGAAGACTTGATAGCGCGAGAAGCGTTGGTAATATCTGGCGTAGCTTGACCTACACCACTACAAAACAATTTCATGCCGCCGCCAGTACCGGTAGATTCTACTTTCGGGGTCGCGAAACTCGTCGACTTACCAAAACGTTCAGCTACAACGGTAGAGAAAGGATACACAGTAGAAGAACCAACGATGCTGATGTAGTCGCGATCTGCGTATGCATTTGAGCCAGCGAGAGATGCCAATAACGCGGCACCTGTCAAAATAATTTTTTTCATGATGTTTGATCCTTAATGGGTCGGGGCTGAAGTCAGCCTAGTCACTTACTTAAGCAGTGCTTGCTTAACTGGGTGCCATTATCGGGATGCAATATTACAGAAATATGACAAAGAAGTAATTCATGACGGTTGTGTTACATTTGTTTGGCAAAGATGACCCCGCCAATGCAGATGGCTATAAT
>JARGOI010000243.1 GCA_029212275.1 Thalassolituus sp. | reverse complement strand
ACTGCGTCCGCGCGTTCGGCATCAATTTCAGCAACACAATCAATCACGTCTAAGCGTTGTTTGCGTAAGATACTCATCACATCAAAACTGGTGCAACCGCCCAAACCAAGCAATAACATTTCCATTGGGCGCACGCCCATGTTACGACCACCGTGATCTTCAGGGCCGTCCATAACAACAGTATGACCGCTGCCAGACTCGCCTAAATACATGGCGCCGCCTACCCATTTCACTGTCGCTTTCATGGCAACCCCCGCTGCTAACTATTAAAGGATGCGGAGCTTATCACAGTCCGCCAAGACCTATCACCAAAACTCGAGGATTTTGCGCAAACTTTGAGAAAGCTTGAAAAAATTTAAGTGATTAGAAGAACAAGGTTCGCAACGCTTCACCGGGCTGATCTGTGCGCATAAAGGTTTCACCCACCAAAAAGGCATGCACATTGCGGGTGCGCATGGCATTCACATCGTCGAGGGTAAGAATGCCGCTTTCGGTCACGAGCAAACGGTCCTTTGGCACATATTTAAGCAGACTAAAGGTAGTTTCGAGGGTCAAATCAAATGTGTGTAAGTTGCGATTATTGATGCCGACTAAAGGTGTCGTTAGGCTCAATGCCGTTTCCAACTCATCTTCATCGTGTACTTCAACCAATACATCCATGCCCAATTCATGGGCAATGCCTTCCAAGTCTTGCAGCTGCATTTTGCTCAGTGCCGAGACAATCAACAGCACACAATCGGCATTCAAAGTGCGCGCTTCGTAGATCTGATAAGGATCTACCAAGAAATCTTTGCGAATGACGGGCAGCGAACACGCCGCCCGTGCAGCGATTAAAAAATCTTCATGGCCCTGAAAATAATCACGATCGGTCAACACCGACAAGCAGGCAGCTCCGCCTTTTTGATAGGATTCAGCAATCTCCTGCGGTATAAAATTTTCTCTGAGCACGCCTTTGGATGGCGAGGCTTTTTTAATCTCGGCAATCACCGCAGGCAAACCTGCGTCAACCTTGGCTTTCATCGCACGATAAAAACCGCGCAGTTCATTGGCATCGGCATCCAGCGCCTGTGCTTTGATTTCTTTCAGCGGCAATGTTTTAGAGCGCTGCGCGACTTCAATGGCTTTGGTATCGATGATCTTTTTTAAAATGGTCGGTGTCTTCATACTAAAATCTTCTTCCGCTCGACGCGTCTTGCGCGGGATTTGCTTAAACATAGTTTCAGCTAAATTATCGGTTTGGCTCAGATGTTATCTTAGACCTTGCTGTCTTAGGCCTTGCTATCTTCTGCAAGTAAACCAGTAAAACTGACCAATTCGTTCAGCTTTTCTAAGGCTAGACCCGTAGAAATCGCATCTTCAGCCATTTCTACACCCGCCTTTAACGTACTCGCCAATCCTGATACATAAATCGCAGCCCCGGCATTCAGCGCCAACATATTTGCCGCACGTTGACCTGCCTGAGTTTCACGTTTACCTAAAGCATCTTTAATCAGTGCCAAACTTGCCTGCGCGTCATCCACATCCAAGCCAACTAAGGGTTGTGCAGCAATGCCTAATTCGTCGGGACGAATTACATAGTCGTGTAACTCACCATTCTTGAGTTCACAAACATAGGTTTCAGTCGCTAGGCTAATTTCGTCGAGGCCATCTTTAGAATGGACCACCATAACGTGACCACCATTAAGACGTTGCAGAACCTGAGCGACTGGTCGCATCAAGGCTTTACTGAACACGCCAATCACCTGATTAGCGACGCCCGCCGGATTGGTCATTGGCCCTAAAATATTGAAAATGGTGCGCATGCCCAGCGATTTGCGCGGGCCAATCGCGTACTTCATGGCGCTGTGATGAGACGGCGCAAACATAAAGCCAACGCCTAATTCATCAATACAGCGACCCACTTGCTCAGCGGTTAAATTCAAATTAACACCCGCTGCTTCGAGCAAATCTGAGCTGCCAGACTTAGAAGAAACGCCACGATTTCCGTGTTTAGCGACGGTGCCACCTGCCGCGGCGACGACAAACGATGACGCTGTCGAGACATTGAATAAGTTAGCGCCATCGCCACCGGTACCAACAATATCAACCGCGTGTTCTGACTTAATAGTGACACCAGTGACCAGTTCACGCATCACGGTGACTGCACCAACAATCTCATCAATGCTTTCACTTTTCATGCGCAAGGCCACCAAAAATGCGCCAATTTGGGCATCGTCGCACTGCCCAGTCATGATTTGGCGCATCACTTCGGTCATTTCGGTGGTGCTTAGGTCTTGTCGCTCGACCACTCGGGCCAAAGCCGCTCGAATATCCATTGTGATTCCTCTGGTGCCTGCAGTAACGGTGCGCTCTGTTAGTCGCGTAGGTATGACAGGTTGACCGCGTGTTATTTAACCAGCGGCGTATTCAAAAAATTTTTCAGCAGCGCGTGACCGTGCTCAGTTAAGATCGATTCGGGGTGGAACTGCACCCCTTCAATCGCTAATTCTTTATGACGGATACCCATTATTTCTTCCATACTGCCGTCGGCGTTTTCTGTCCACGCAGTAATTTCTAAACAATCAGGCAACTGCTGTTTGTCCACCACCAACGAATGATAGCGTGTGGCTTTATAAGGACTGGGCAAACCAGCAAACACCCCGATATCCGCATGGTATACATCTGAGGTTTTTCCATGCATCACTTGCCCCGCACGAATCACCTTGCCGCCAAATACTTGGCCGATGCTTTGATGACCTAAGCAGATACCTAAAATAGGCATTTTACCGGCAAAATACTCAATGGCGGCCATCGAAATTCCAGCCTCATTGGGTGTACAGGGGCCGGGAGAAATCACCAAACGTTCAGGCTTTAATGCTTCTATTTCTGCCACAGTGATGGCGTCATTGCGATATACACGTACGTCTTCACCCAGCTCCATAAAATACTGCACCACGTTGTAAGTAAACGAGTCGTAGTTGTCGATCATTAATAACATATTGCTTCCCCTTAATGATCCAGTCCAGCGGCGGCCATGGCCACGGCTTTGAATACAGCTCGTCCTTTGTTCATGGTTTCTTTCCACTCTAAGCGTGCCACCGAATCGGCTACCACGCCGGCCCCCGCCTGAATGTTTAAGATGCCGTCTTTAATCACCGCGGTACGAATGGCAATGGCGGTGTCCATATTGCCATTCCAGCTGAGATAACCAACGGCGCCACCGTAAACACCTCGTTTGGTTGATTCAAATTCGTCGATGATTTCCATCGCGCGAATCTTCGGTGCACCACTTAACGTACCTGCTGGATGCACCGCACGTAAAACATCCATTGCAGTGATACCTTCTTTTACTTTGCCGGTCACGTTCGAGACAATGTGCATCACATGACTGTATCGCTCGACCGCCATTTGATCGGTGACACGAACCTCGCCACTGCGCGCAATCCGTCCCACGTCGTTGCGACCTAAATCGATCAACATCAAATGCTCAGCAATTTCTTTCGGATCAGACAGCAATTCTTGTTCGAGTGCGTAATCTTCTTCGTCTGTAGCGCCGCGATAGCGCGTTCCGGCAATTGGACGCACCGTTACTTCGCCATCTTCCAAGCGCGCTAAAATTTCCGGTGACGATCCCACAATGTGGAAATCATCCAAGTTCATGCAATACATGTAAGGCGATGGATTAAGCGTGCGCAAAGCACGGTAAACGTCTACCGGATCACCATCGTAAGGAATACGCATACGTTGCGAGATGACGCACTGCATAATATCGCCAGACAACACGTATTCTTTGATGTTTTCCACCGCATCCATAAAGGCTTGTTCGCCAAAACAAGAACGAAAATCGGTTTCTTCGATGGTTTTGGCAGGCCGAGGCTGACCAACATCACCAGCATAAGGACCGCGTAACTTGTCACGCAACACGCCTATACGTTGCTCGGCATTCGCTAAAGCATTTTCTTGAGTGGTATCGGCCATCACAATGATATGCAAGGTGCCACTCAGGTTGTCGAACACCACCACTTCATCCGATACCATCAACAAAATATCGGGCGTACCAATATCATCCGGCGGGCAAGTATTGCGCAGTTTGGGTTCGATGTAGCGTACGGTGTCATAACCAAAATAACCGACCAAGCCGCCGTTAAACTTAGGGAGCCCGTCTATTTCTGGTGCGTTAAATCGTTGCTGAAACGCTTCGATATAAGCCAACGGATCATCGACATCAGAACTTTCGGTGATAACACCATCGACAACATGTTCAACACAGTTGCCTATGACGCGCAATAATTCTCGCGCTGGCATGCCGATCATAGAATAACGGCCCCATTTTTCTCCTCCATGAACGGATTCAAAGAGATAGCTATAAGGCGCATTGGCAAGTTTTAAGTACGTTGATAGGGGCGTATCCAAGTCTGCCAATACTTGACGAGTCACAGGAATACGGTTGTAGCCTTCTGCTTGTAAAGCAGCAAATTGTTGCGGAGTCATAAAAAACCTTCAGATGGTTAAGCGCAAATATTCAGAGAGCGAATCGGTGAACGTCGCTTAACACCATCGGCGGGTCAAAAGGTGACCAGAATGGTTGGCGTGTTGCTGTTGCGGGTGGTTATATCGGAAAAACACCGCAGACTCCGTGGGGGTTATCTAGAAGGCCTAAACTATATCTTTATGCAGCGAAGCGAGCAAGTCAGGATTCAATTCTCCAATCCAAAACTGGCCATTG
>JARGOI010000242.1 GCA_029212275.1 Thalassolituus sp. | reverse complement strand
CGAGATACCAACTGCTTATCTTCGTCAGACAATTCGTCCATACCCAAAATCGCAATGATGTCTTTCAGTTCTTTATAGCGCTGAAGAACACCCTGAACGCCACGAGCTGTATCGTAGTGTTCGTTACCGATTACGAGAGGATCCAACTGACGTGAAGTAGAATCCAGTGGATCAATCGCAGGGTAGATACCCTTTGAAGCGATATCACGTGACAATACAACGGTTGAATCCAAGTGAGCGAATGTGGTCGCTGGGCTTGGGTCAGTCAAGTCATCTGCAGGTACGTATACGGCTTGGATAGAAGTGATCGAACCGGTCTTAGTAGAAGTGATACGTTCTTGCAAAACACCCATCTCTTCTGCCAACGTTGGCTGATAACCTACCGCTGAAGGCATACGGCCTAACAGTGCAGATACTTCCGTTCCAGCCAAGGTGTAACGGTAGATATTATCGACAAACAAAAGTACGTCTTTACCTTCGTCACGGAACTTCTCGGCCATTGTTAGACCAGTCAAGGCAACGCGCAAACGGTTACCCGGAGGCTCGTTCATCTGACCGTATACCATGGCTACTTTCGATTTAACTTTATCATCTAGATTTACAACACCAGACTCAGCCATTTCGTAGTAGAAGTCGTTACCTTCACGAGTACGCTCACCAACACCTGCGAATACAGACAAACCTGAGTGTGCCTTCGCAATGTTGTTGATCAACTCCATCATGTTTACGGTTTTACCAACACCAGCACCACCGAACAAACCTACTTTACCACCCTTAGCGAAAGGACAGATCAAGTCGATAACTTTGATACCAGTCTCTAGCAAATCACTGCTAGCGGCTTGTTCATCAAAGCTCGGCGCTTTACGGTGAATGGTATAATGCTCTTCAGCGTCAATCTCACCACACTCGTCGATTGGACGGCCAAGCACGTCCATGATGCGACCTAGAGTCGCTTTTCCAACGGGCACGGTAATTGGCGCGCCAGTGTTTTCTACGGTCAGGCCACGTTTAAGGCCTTCAGTAGAGCCCATCGCAATAGTACGAACAATCCCGTCACCCAGCTGCTGCTGAACTTCAAGAGTTGTTTCTGTCCCATTAACGGTCAGGGCGTCGTACACCTTTGGCACTGCATCGCGTGGGCATTCCACGTCAATAACGGCGCCGATAATCTGTATGATACGTCCGCTCATTTTCGGTTCCTCTTAATCTAAAACCTGTCGTCGCTCGGCTTAAACCGCCGCAGCACCACTAACGATTTCTGAAATTTCTTGAGTAATGGCTGCCTGGCGAGCTTTGTTGTACAGCATATTAAGATCGCTGATCATTTCGCCGGCATTGTCTGTGGCATTTTTCATTGCCAACATTCGCGCTGCCTGTTCACAGGCATTGTTTTCCACTACTCCCTGATACACTTGAGATTCTACGTAGCGCACCAAAAGACCTTCTAAGATCTCTTTGGCATCGGGCTCATAGATATAATCCCAATGGTGTTTCAGCGAATCGTCTTGTTCTGCCTTTAGGGGTAATAACTGCACCGCTTCTGGCGATTGGGTCATGGTGTTCACGAAACGGTTATAAATAATGAATAAGCGATCAATTTGACCGGAGTCATACGCTTCTAACATCACTTTTACCGAACCGATAAGGCCGGCTAATTCCGGCGCGTCACCCAAATGTGTTTTGGATGCTACGACGTTACCGCCAAAGCTGTTGAAAAACAGTGAGGCTTTAGAGCCAATCGAACAAAAGTCGACGCCCACACCTTTGCTTTCCCACTCTCTTGCTTGTTGTGCTACTTGCTTAAACAAGTTGTTGTTTAAGCCGCCACACAGGCCACGGTCGGAAGACACCACGATATAACCAACACGCTTAATGTCGCGGTCTTGCAAATAACGATGGCGATACTCAGACGTCGCATTCGCCAAGTGTCCGATAACACCGCGGATTTTATCCGCATATGGACGACTAAACTGCATACGCTGTTGAGCACGACGCATTTTACTTACGGCAACTTTTTCCATTGCCGAAGTGATTTTCTGCGTACTTTTTACGCTCGAAATCTGCTCTTTAATTTCTTTACCGACTGCCATAAGTTCAACCTTTTAACTTAGTGAACCTTACTGACACCCAAAGGTGTCAGTAATGGATTACCAAGCCTGAGTGCTTTTGAATTTCTCAATAAGCTCTTTCAGACCGGCCGCGATGTCATCGTTGTAGTCACCTTTCACATTAATCTTCGCCATTAATTCAGCGAATTCGCTGTTGGCAAAGCTCAATAGAGCAGATTCAAACGACTTAATCTTGTCCACTTCAACGTCTTCTAGGAAGCCTTCTGTGGCAGCATAGATCACCAGACCCATTTCCGCGGTTGACATAGGTGCGTATTGACCTTGCTTCATCAGCTCGGTTACCGCTTTACCATGGTTCAACTGCTTACGGGTCGCTTCATCTAGATCAGATGCGAACTGAGCGAAAGCCGCCAATTCACGATACTGAGCCAAGGCCATACGGATACCACCGCCTAGCTTTTTGATGATCTTGGTTTGCGCTGCACCACCTACACGAGAAACCGAAATACCGGCGTTCATCGCTGGACGAATACCAGAGTTGAACAGGTTGGTTTCTAGGAAGATCTGACCATCGGTAATCGAAATTACGTTAGTCGGTACGAACGCTGATACGTCACCGCCTTGTGTTTCGATGATTGGCAATGCAGTTAAAGAACCTGTTTTGCCAGTAACACCGCTCACATCCTCAACGTATTTTGGGTTAACGCGACATGCGCGCTCCAACAAACGTGAGTGCAAATAGAAAACGTCACCTGGGTATGCTTCACGACCTGGAGGACGTTTCAGCAACAAGGAGATCTGACGATACGCCCAAGCTTGCTTGGTCAAGTCGTCATAAACGATCAAGGCATCTTCACCGCGGTCTAGGAAGTATTCACCCATCGCACAGCCTGAGTACGGAGCCAAGAACTGCATTGCTGCAGGATCGGCTGCGCCAGCTGCGACGATGATGGTGTGTTCCATCGCGCCGTGCTCTTCTAGCTTGCGCACTACGTTAGCAATCGAAGATTGCTTCTGACCAATGGCCACGTAGATACACTTAATGCCAGTGCCTTTCTGGTTAATGATGGCATCAATTGCCATCGCAGTTTTACCGGTCTGGCGGTCACCAATGATCAGCTCACGCTGGCCACGGCCGACTGGCACCATAGAGTCCACTGCTTTATAACCAGTCTGTAGAGGTTGGTCGACACCTTGACGTGCAATTACGCCAGGAGCAACACGCTCAACAGGAGACGTTAAGTCAGTTTCGATCGGACCTTTACCGTCAATTGGATTACCCAGTGTGTCGACAACGCGACCCAATAGAGCTTCACCAACTGGCACTTCAAGAATACGACCAGTACATTTTGCGGTTTGACCTTCGGCCAAAGAAGTATAATCGCCCAGAATCACAGAGCCGACAGAATCGCGCTCAAGGTTCATAGCTAGGCCATATACGCCGCCTTCAAATTCAATCATCTCACCGTACATAGCGTCGGCAAGACCATGGATACGAACGATACCGTCGGATACTGATACGACGGTGCCCTCGTTCTGGGCCTGTGAAGTCACATCGAGATTTTCGATGCGTTTTTTGATGACTTCACTGATCTCAGATGGATTCAGTTGCTGCATGCATCGTCCCTCAAACTAGGATTTCATCGCTTCGGCTAATTTGGACAGCTTGCCTTTTATGGAGCCGTCAATTACCAAGTCCCCGGCACGAATGATTGCGCCACCGACGAGTGATTCGTCGATTTCACTAGTCATTCGTACATCACACTGCAGTCTGGCTTTTAATGCTACTGCCAGTTTATCTGCCTGTTCACTACTCAGCTCTACTGCTGAAGTCACGATCACATCAACGGTGTTTTGCAGTTGTGCTTTCAGTTCTTCATAGCGAGCTGCGATCTCAGGCAACAAAGCCAGACGCTTGTTTTCGGCCAATAAGGCCACCAGGTTTTTGGCTGCGTCATTCAGCTTGTCGCCACATACGTCTATCAAAACATCAGCTTGCTGCTTAGAAGACAAAGAAGGCTTCACTAAGATCTTAGCGATCTTGTCATCAGCGGCGACCGCTGCTAACAACGCTAGGTTTTCAGACCAAGCGTCCAGTGTTTTCTTCTCGCCCGCTTCAGCAAACACAGCTTTGGCGTATGGCCGAGCGATAGTTGTTAATTCAGCCATGTAAACCTCGCTTAGAGCTCGTCAGCCAATCGATCCAACAACTCACTGTGAGTTGATGCATCCACTGATTTGCCCAAAATTTTAGCTGCACCGACCACGGCCAGTTCAGATACCTGCTTGCGCAGTACTTCTTTAGCGCGGTTTACTTCTTGCTCAACTTCAGCTTGAGCAGCAGCGACAATTCGCTCACCTTCGCCACGAGCCGTTTCTTTGGCTTCGTCCACGATTTGGTTAGCGCGCTTGTTCGCCATTTCGACGATTTCGGCAGCGCTTTGTTTTGCTTCACGTAACTTGTTAGCGGCTTCTTTTTGCGCTAGTTCAAGATCACGTGCTGCACGATTCGCTGCGTCCAGACCATCGGCAATTTTCTTTTCGCGTTCTTGCATGGCAATTATTAAATGAGGCCATACAAACTTCATACAGAATGCTACGAAGATTGCGAAAGTAATGATCTGGCCGATCAGAGTCAGATTTATGTTCACGCCAGAGCCCTCTTATTCGTTGATTAAGT
>JARGOI010000241.1 GCA_029212275.1 Thalassolituus sp. | reverse complement strand
CTTCGTACTTTGGTGTGGACGGGCGGATTTGCTTGCGTTATTGCACTGTTTTTGGCATCGATCTAAAACAGGATAAAAAGTCGAAGGTTCGAGTTTAAATCAAGCATAGGTTGTTGAAGCGCGCAATTTATAACAATGACTGGGCTTGCAATAAATAAGAACGTTACGACCTTTATCGGGAGTTTGAATTAGATATATATCGTCAAATTCTGCTGTTCGATCAGAATATAAATTATGAATCAATTGCTGGGACACATGGCCGTGTATCTCAGCAATAAATAAGTTATTTGACTGCGGCAACAACAAGGTTGTTGCCGCAAGCAAGTGTATTTGCATCACAGTCAGCAAACTTAAACAAGCCGACAAGCATTTGTTCATCCTAGGCCCTCCTGTTGGAGTAGAACTCAGTTTTAAACTGCCTAATAAAGATGAACTAGTAATGCCTTAAATTACGAAAAAATGGCTGCCTTGGCGTATTCATCAATTGGCTTTTTTCTCTCTTGCTTTCTCATCGAAACCATTAGCTCAGCCTCGGCTCGAGCAATACCGAGGTTTTCAACTAAATCTTCAACGCTTGCCCCTAAACCAACAAGACGGGACGCTTGATCAAAACGCATGTCTTTGCCTCCCGACAGTAAAGGTTCTGAAGGTTGATTCTTAATCTTGGTCTCTAACCCGCGTAGCGTTCGTCCAATACCGACGCAACTTTTGCTGAGGGCCTCTTGATCCATTTCTAATTTTACCAGTGCATTACGATAGTGTTGCGCATCGCGCAGCTGTTGTCGTTTTAAGGACAACATAAAACCAAAGACAAATAAGAGCACAGTAGCATTGCCGACTACCAGCCAATGAACCAAGGTTAGAGATTGTATGATTTCCATTTAAAAGCCCTGAATTTCATTCCACTCCTCATCCGACATCATTTTTTCCAGATCGACTAAAATTAGCAGTTCGTCGTTTTTATGACAGACACCCTGAATAAATTTAGCACTCTCTTCGTTGCCGACATTTGGAGTAAGTTCTGTTTCTGACTGACGGAGGTAAACTACCTCGGCCACCGCATCTACGAGTATGCCAACGACTTGGTTTTCAGATTCAATGATTACAATACGCGTTTGTTCGGTAGTCTCGGCACTCGAAAGTCCAAAACGCAAACGGGTATCAATCACCGTCACCACATTGCCACGCAAATTAATAATGCCTAACACATAAGATGGCGCACCAGGGACTGGGGCAATCTCGCTATAGCGCAAGACTTCTTGCACTTGCATCACATTAATTCCGTAGCTCTCATTTTCCAAACGGAAGGTGACCCATTGTAGTACTGGATCGTCTACCATTTTTCCGGCTATCGCTGACATATTTCTTCCTCGTTAGGTAAGGCCAATGTCCGACTGTGTCAAAAAACATGAAGGACCTCACTTAACTATAGATCAGAGCATAAAGTGTACCAGTCGGATTCGAAAAATATTTGTAACACCGTGCAACTGAAGGAAGAATAAGAAGCAAAGGTTTTCAAGGAGCACAGTATTCTTGCCATGCAAGACACGTAGCGTGTTTTTCAGAGGTTCTTGGAGTGACGACTGGCTTCGGCAAGCTGAATAAGTTTGTCAACATCGAGCAAGGCGCACATTTCGGATATGACCGTACCCGCCAGCCAAGGCCGCGCTCCGTCTCTTGCACGCCACTTTATTGACTCTTGGGTTAAGTTTAACGTTTCTGTGACGCTATCGCAGGCTAATGCCCAGGTTGATTGATTGAGTTGAATGAGATGGCTAAAACCCGTCTGAGAGAGATCAACACCTCGTTCAGGCATCATCAACCTCGCGGTATCAACCACACGAAGCGTTTGTTTTTTGTCGGTGTAAACGCCTAATGACCAAGCTATTTGGCCAAACAATGGCCGAACATCGTTAGGATCAACTAAGCTAACCCCTCCTAATAGCGACAAAGGGATCGCCAGCTTTAATCCAGCCACGGTAAACAGTAAGCACTGAATCTTTTTTTCCTGACGCCAATCGCTTATTTCTGGCGCAGCAGTATCGGTGGGAGATAACGACAGCGTTTGGTCAATGCTTTCGGCATCGACTTCAGTGGTCATTTCACCCGGATCTTTAATAAACTGTTGATCAATAACCTCATTAGGAGCCGAAGAGATCCGCAGCTCAGCGGTGGACTGTGAATCCGAACCTGAATCCGAACCTGAATCAGAATCCAAGTCTGGAACAGCATCTAGTAATTGATTAAAGTATGTTTGTAAGACATCAATATCAGAAGATGAATTTTCTCCCAATGGTTTGACGCTTGTTTTTTTCTCTACCACCAAGATGGGTCCTTTTTTGAACGTCTTAACGATTCAATACACAGATTTTGATTGTTACAAGAAGGCAACATATTTGTAGGTACTTGTTAGTGCGATACAGCAACTCATAACGACTATTAACTCACGACTGAACGACTGCCGTGTTGTGTACTCTCTTCGCTCAGCGACTGCAACTGTCGCAGCAATTGTCGATACGCTCTCACTCCTCGTCCCAGTGAATCCAATTGATGCGGAAATACACCCTGACGACTGGCATCTCGCAACCGGGTATCCACAGGAATTGCATGTTCGGATAGTGAAGCAGAATAGCGGCGCTGCATTTCGCGTAAGCTACTCAAAGAAGCATTGGTTCGACGATCAAACATAGTGGGAAGAATGGTATAGGGCAATAATCGACGCTGCGATTTCATCACCATCTGCAATGATGCGATCATACGTTCAAGCCCTTTGATGGCCAAAAATTCCGTTTGCGTGGGAATAATTAACCGCTCACAGGCCGCTAACGCATTAACCAGTAACACACCCAAGATGGGCGGTGTATCTAATAACACATAATCATATTCATCTCGCAATTGCGCGAGAGTGCGGGCGAGCACCAAGCCCATACCATCTTGCGTACTGATTTTTCGTTCGAGGGTTGCCAATAACGTCGATGACGGCAACAGTTGTACCGCAGCTAAGGACGTCGGCTGAATCATGCCATGGATATAATCCAAGTCGCGGTCTCGGTGTTCAAAAAATAATTGGTAAACACTGCCGTTCAAGGGTTCGGTATCGTAGCCAAAATAGCTGCTCAAAGATCCGTGTGGATCTAAATCCACCAGCAATACGCGGTAACCCTGATCAGCGAGCAGTCCGGCCAGAGAGACAACACTGGTGGTTTTACCAACGCCGCCTTTTTGATTTGAGATCGACCAAATTTTCATAGTCATTCCTGTGCGCCGGAAACTCGACGCCGTGGCTGAATACCATCTTCATTGAGTGTACGAAGCAAGAACCATGTCAATTTGAAATATGAATACGCTTGAACGCTTACTTAGACATTTAAGTCACCCTAAAGCGAGACTAGTTAAGAATGTACGTCTTGAGCTAGCTGCATGGGTAAATCATTTAACGAAACTGTTCTATCACTCAAACCTGCGCGCTCGACGGCCGATGGCATTCCATAAATAACACTGCTTTGCTCATCTTGTGTCCAAATATGCCCCCCCGCCTGCTTGAGAAGGCGCGCACCATCTCGACCATCGGCGCCCATACCTGTCAATACAATACCGAGAGCACGTCGACCAAAATGATTTGCAACAGAGCCAAACGCCAGATCCACACTGGGACGATAATTAATACGATCATCACTTTCACGAATTTGAAAGGTGCCGCCTTCTCTACCATCAACCATCAACTGCATACCGCCCGGGGCAACGTATGCATGGCCCGACTGCAAAGGCTCACCGTTAACAGCTTCTTTAATGGTCAAATGACTAAATTGATTCAGTCGTTCGGCAAAGGTCTTAGTAAATGACGCAGGCATGTGCTGCACAATAACTATAGGAATTTTAAACTCAGGCGGTAAAACTTTGAAAATACTTTGCAGTGCAGCAGGACCCCCAGTCGACGTACCGATAACGACTATTGAAATACCACGAAGGGATTCTCTGGCTGTTGATAATGTTGGTGTTGATAACGTTGTTTTTACCAAGGTTCGAACAGAATTAGAGCGAGCGACAGCGACTATTTTGTCCGAAAATATTCGTCGCATTTGAGCCGGGCTACCCGCTTCTGCTTCAAAACTTTTTGGAAGAAAATCGACAGCACCCGCTTCCAAAGCATTGAGCGTTACCCTTGCACCCTCAAACGTTAATGACGAGAACATTAACACTGGCGTCGGACGATTTAACATGATGTGTTTTACCGCGGTAATGCCATCCATTACTGGCATTTCATAATCCATGGTAATTACATCGGGTTTGAGCTCTTCGTTGAGGCGAACGGCGTCTTTGCCGTTCTCAGCCATACCAATAACTTCCATGCGACCATCGGCATTAATAATGTCGCAAACACGCCGACGAAAAAATGCAGAGTCATCCACAACCAATACTTTAATCGTCATATGCTAGTTCACCTAAGCGGCACTGGAGTGCCGCGTTGCATAGCGAGCCAACATCGTTGGAATATCTAAGATTAATGCAATTCTTCCGTCCCCAGTAATCGTCGCTCCTGCCATACCTGGAGTACCTTGCAACATACGGCCCAAAGGCTTAATCACTACTTCTTCTTGGCCTACCAGCTGATCAACCACAAAACCGACACGTTTGCTGCCGACCGAAATCACCACCACATGTCCTTCATGACTTTTCTCGTTGTTTGCATTGCCGCGAACCAACCAGCGTTTTAAGTGGAATAACGGAATCGCTTTACCGCGCACAACCACCACT
>JARGOI010000240.1 GCA_029212275.1 Thalassolituus sp. | reverse complement strand
TAAACAGCCGTACTTAGAATCGGTTTGTACAATACTGTCTAATGATGACAGAAATATTACATGACACTATAGTGACAGAAAAAGGCAAAAAAAAACGGCACCCGAAGGTGCCGTTTCATCTTACTTAGTTAAGTTTTAAAACTTAGTTAGCACTACCATCGATTTCTTTAGAAGCGATCGTTGGCACCGAGGTCAAAGTAATGGCAGTAGTAGCCATCTTATCATCCAGTGCTTCGTAAGAAGTGCTAGCCATAACACTAGTCACTGTGTAGCCAGAAGTTCCTGCATCGATAGTATTACCACCGCAAGACGCATACACATTCACAAATGCATCATTGATATCAGCGTATGAAGTTTCTACTGTGTTGTCTTGTAAAAAGATGCAATCTTCATAGTCACCAACCAAAAGAATGTTCACAAACTGACCTTCAGAACCTTCTTTCAAATGAATGCCGTCACCACGAACAGTGGCTTCTGTTGCATCCAAAGAAGCAATCGCAGTTACGTTTGCAACCGTTGGGTTAGATTCTTGGTAAGCAGATTCTCTGGCATCACCAGCAGTATCGAGCTCAAACGCATGGTTTTTGCTAACCGCATCATTTTGGTTTTGAGTTTGAAGAATAAATGCGTACTGAATATTACCAACGTAACCTTCATCCCAATCGATCGAGTCATCTTGGTTTGCCGTTAAGATGATATTCTTAATATCAACAGCGCCACCGAAAAACTCGACACCGTCATCGGCATTGCCGTGGACTTGAATGTGATCAACAGTCGTGCCGTAGCCGACACCCATAAAGCCAATACCATTCAACTCATCACCATTGGAAAGAATTGAACCTGCTTCGGTTACGATAACATATTGCAAAGTACCTGAGCTGTCAGCATTGTTAAAACCACCAAATTTACCTGCTGCGCCTTCGCCATCTATATTACAAACAGTTTCTGTCGCAGGATCACCACACTTATTATGGTAAGCGTAACCTTGAAGCACCAAGCCGCCCCACTCACCAGTGTTGCCTAAGCCATTGCTTAAATCACCAGCCATAACAATTGGCTGAGCTTCCGTTCCAACTGCGTTAATCTCTGAGCCACGAGTAACAACCAAAGATGAGCCTGATTCGCTTGCGAATACAGTACCTGCATTAATCGTCAAAGTAACACTAGCAGGAGTTGAAGTTGTCGTCTGAGTATTGTTACCGTTACCGACATTTACGCGATTAACTAGAGACCAAACCACGTCATTCGTCAGTGTTAGATCAGTAAGAATCGTTCCTGACAGCTGACATTTTTGGAATGTTTTGCCACCGATGGTTTCTGTACCGTTTGGTGTAACAACGGCCGAACCTGATATCGAAGGACAATCTGTGGCTGGTGTAATTGCAGACACGTCAGGTGTATAAGTTACGTTTGGCTCAAAGTTACTTGTTGTTGCAGTTGAAGTATCAACAGCCGCCGCAGTTGTGGGAAAAGAACCAGTCATAGCAAAACCAAACCAGTTTGAAGTTGCTGCTGGATCAACTGCACCTACATAGTCAGTTTGATCAAAAACAAAAGATGGGTTAGCACTTAAGTTAGCAGTAACTGCTGTAGAACCACCACCAGTAGTACCACCGCTACTGGATGAACTACCGCCACCACATGCTGCCAAAGAGGCTGCGGCAACGGCAACCGCTAAAAATTTAATCTTTGAATATTGCTTCATTTTCTTCACCTTGGTTGTGTTGAACTAATTTCAGGTGACGATATTAATGCTGAATTATTACATTTGAATTACAGTTTAAAAATTTAATGTAAAGCCTAAATTAAATTCTGTACCAGTAGTGTAACGACGTGTCATTTTCCCATTTTGTTGATTTTCAACAGGAGCATCCGTTAAGTTTTTTATGGATGCTTTAACATCAAACACATCGATAATAATAGGTTGTTTGAAATTAATATCGACAGTGGTTCTTGCTAAGCGATATTCATCATCCAATAAATCATTGGTAGTAACAGCGAATAAGCTTTCACCTACATGGTTTACCACTAACGTATACTGTCTTACAGAAACAAACTCATCAATTTCAATTTGCAAATTCGCAAGCATTTCTGGTTGGCCTTGCATTCGTCTAGTACGATCAAAATTTCCAGAGTCTGTAAAAATATCTACCGCCGTATCAAAAAAAGCTGCGTTTCCAGATATTTTCATCAATAAAAAGTCGAAATCAAAACCCTTGGAAGCTGATAACTCAAATCCTTGCGCATAGGCTTCGCCTGAGTTCTCATAAGAATAAATAACACTGTTAGAACTTCCTGATATGACACCACTAGTACGCTCAATTGGATTAGTAAAATCTTTTCTAAAGTATCCTATAGCAATACTTTCATCATCAGAAAAATAGTACTCGGTACGAAGGTCATAGTTATCAATGGTCGATTCAATTAAATTTTCATTACCTTTATAGGTATCTCCCGAAACCGTATCGGTAAACTCTGCTGGCGCTACCTCACGAAAGTCAGGACGATTGATCGATGAATAATAAGATGCTCTAAATTGCAGAGATTCTGTAGGTTTATATAAAGTATTTAAAGATGGATAAATATCATCATCCTCAACCAATGCCGTAATTGCAGGTTGAAATTCGGTACTACCAGTCTCTACTGAAATTGAGCTTGTTTCAGCACGAACACCTGCTTCTATTTCAAATTTTTCTATCAGTTTAATTTTAGGCATAAGATAGAAAGCGCTGTAATCCCAAGTACCGGTGTAAGATGCTAACGGGCTAGTTGCAGACGCGACACTAAACACGCCATCCTGAAATGCTGCTGGGGTTAAGACATTAGCAATGTCTTGCTCATTTGCATATTGATCCGGAATAGGTGTCGAGTTCAGACTATATTGATAGGTATAGGATGTTGCCTCACGAGTACGACTTAATGATTCCGCACCCAGTCCGACAAAAAAATCATACCAATCACCAGTAAAAGGATTCGTAGTAATATCCACTCTAAAATGCACAGAATCATCATCTAACGCATTAAAATCTCGTTGAGGACGCGTGGTATATTGAATAGTTAAATCTTCTGGATTGTAAGAATCTAATGGATTAAAAGATTCGTCTGGTGTTATAGATCCACCCGCTTGTAGCTGGTAACTTCTGCGATCTGGTGAATCAAGTTTGGCATTAGCAAACGTTAATCCCCAATTCACTTCGGTATTCCAATACGAGTTGAAATAAAGATCACCTACAAACTGTTGCATCATAAATGAACGTTCTGTCCACGAATAATCTCGCTCTACGGTAAAAGCTCTGTTTTCACCGCGTACACCTAACGATTCTTTCGATTCTGCTTGGGTTTGTCGTAGCATCAATGTGTTTGATGTCACACCATAAGAATTGCCCAACAATGAAAATGACAAGCCTCCACTTAAATCAATATTATTCACAGCGCGGCGTTCGATGTATTCATCCGATTCTTGAACACCTAAATCACGACCAATAGGCTGATATTGCGCTCTGTCTATATCGGTAAGATCCCATTTATTCGAGTAGCGCCCCGTAGTTTTGAAGGATAAACGTCCAATATCAAACGCTTTTATTAAATTTCCGTAAGACAGTTCCGCACTCATATCAGGATTGAGAGTCTGTTTTTTGGTTTTCCATTGATCCAACTCAAGAAGCTGAGCTGCTTCTTCACCATTAACGGACCTCGCAATCGCTTCTTTAGCAAGTGCTTCAGCGTCTGCTGATAATTCTCTATCCGATGATCCAAAACCAAACAATTCTAAACCCTGTTGTTCTTGCATGTTTACTGATTCGCCCGTGGTACCATCAATATAACCAAGCGAGAGAGATAATTTACCCTGCGATTCACTAGGTGCTTCTCTCGAAATGATATCAATGGTTGCGCCAGCTGAATCTGCTGGCCTGATAGCGCGCGCAGACTTTTCAACATTGAGTGAGGAAATAACTCCTGAAGGAAATAAGTCCAATGGCACAACACGACGAGTAGGATCAGGGCTAGGTAACATCGCACCGTTATACAAAATTGATGTGTAGCGTTCGTTCAACCCACGTACCACTGCATATTTACCACCAGAGACAGAAACACCAGTAACACGTTTCAGAGCAGAAGCCGCATTAGAATCTCCGTAACGTGAGAATTGTTCGGCACCAATCGCATCCAAGACACCACTAGCGTCACGTTGTTGGGATACTGCAGAATCAGGAATATACGTTCCAACAGCAACTACTTCTTCAATAGTACCGTTGCCTGAAAGAGATACACTCAGCGCTAAATTAACTGGCGCACTGGCCATACTTTGCACGCCACGAACTTGTTTATTGCTGTAATTGGGATCAGAAACGTCCAGCGTATACTCACCTACTGGTGCTGAGAATACGAAGGTACCATCGTCATTAGTGACTGCGCCTAACTCACTGCCAGCAATACTGACCCTAGCTCCGGAAACAGTGCCACCAGTATCTTGTGAGTTCAGTTTACCTGCAATCTTTCCTTCTGCGTTGGTACCTACAACAGCAACTTCGGCAACAGCTTCTCCGCCTAATATTTCGACAAATACTTCCACGCGTTCGCCATCACCCACAGTAAAGTCAGTTTTTCCAACGCCTACGCTTAACTGTGTAAATTCTGCATCATACTGACCTTTTGAAAGATCAAACGTGGCAAATCCTTGGGGAGAAACCAGTACTTTTTTATCGTCTAGATTAATCGCCACATTGTTGACCGGACGGCCATCTTCGGTGACATAAAA
>JARGOI010000239.1:3707-4771 GCA_029212275.1 Thalassolituus sp. | reverse complement strand
GTGAAATCATTTTCTGTATCTTCGTATTGCTGTGTCGCAAAATTCAGCGACTCGCCTTGAGTGTTAATTTTAGTACGAGAAAACGAAGCTTCGGCTTGGGGCAACAAAGCACCGCGCGCAATTTTGATATTGTAAGAACCCGCTTCGCGAGTCGCTCTTGCGGCCGCAATCTCTACGTCATTTTGCAGAGCTAATTGATACACTTGTTCTAAATCGGATGCCGATACAGACATGGATAAACATAGAGCGGTGGTAAAACTAAACAACTTTTTCATAGTAATGCCTTCTTCGCGGCAGGAGGATATTTATTTGCTAAGAGTCTAGCAGAAATAGCATGGTTATTTGGAAGATAATCTGACCCAACGAGCATGAGTAGGTTCGATTTAAGTTTAAATTTAAATATGCACATACAGTAATATATGGAATTCAACATGGCAAATAATTTAACATCTAAAGCAGTTTTGTCCTCAATTCCTGAGATGACACGTAAAGACGTGGTTATTGAAAAGCGTGATGTGGTCTTTCAAGGCTTCTTTCGCATGGAATTACTAACCATACGTCATCGCTGTTTTTCTTCAGGTTCTTTTTCATTAGAGCCTTCCTCGTCAGCAATTCATGATTCAGCAAATCCTGTAACGTCGGATCAATGGATGGGGCCGTTTACACGTGAGTTATTTGAGCGCGGAGAGGCCGTTTGTGTGTTGTTGTTCGACCCCAAGAGGAATTGTGTGGTGTTAACGGAACAATTTCGTATGGGGGCTCTGGAAGATGATCGCTCACCGTGGTTATTAGAAGTCGTTGCAGGCATGGTAGAACCGAACGAATCTTATCAAGATGTTGCCACTCGAGAGTGCCAAGAAGAGGCAGGGTGTACGCCTTCAACATTGCTGCCAATATGTCATTATTGGGTATCGCCAGGCGGTACCAACGAGCGAGTGATGTTGTATTGTGGCTTAGTCGATAGTGCAGGTTTGGATGGTGTGCATGGCTTACCAGAGGAACATGAAGATATTCGACTGGTCACACTGTCCTGCGAGGACGCCTTCCAAGCGGTGACTGATGGC
>JARGOI010000239.1:0-3607 GCA_029212275.1 Thalassolituus sp. | reverse complement strand
TTTAGGAGTTATTTTGTCGCGAAAACGTTACGTTCCCGATCTGCAAGAGCTGGCATCACTGTGCGAAGCCAATTATTTGCGTTTTTTACGATTACTGCCGGATGCAGAAGTCGGCAGCGAACGTGTGTTTTCGATTACCGCAACACCCGATCAAAAAGCCACTATTATCATGCGTGTGGAAGAAATTCATCCTTACACCACCATGCTCACAGTAAAGCAGCAGGGTATCAGTCCGGCTTGGATTCATCCTCCGTCGATGGACGTACGTTTGTATCACGATGCCAGCATGGCAGAAGTGCTGAGCTACCAAAATCAGCATCGCTTTGAAGGTCGTTATCAATACCCAAATCCGCAAATGCGTATGCCGGACGAAAAAATCCAGCTCAATCGCTTTTTGGCCGATTGGTTAGAGCACTGTTTGCGCCATGGTCATGTTGAACAACCTTTTTTGTTCAGCCCTACGTTTTAACGCAGCCACAATGTTTTAACGCATCCCCAATTTAAAATAAGTTTTAAATAGTTGTATCTCAGATAGCGTCAAAAAACAGGTACTATTTACTACTGTTAATTTGCCGAGAAACGCCAGTGTCCTATCCAACCTCTCTCGCCAATAGCGCTTGTCTTTACCTACATGGATTTTTAAGCTCGCCTGCGTCGGAAAAAGCCCAAGAGCTGATTGCTCATTTCGAACAGCATTCTGAACTAGGCTCGCTGCATGTGCCGCAGTTGCCATTTGCTCCGAGCGAAGCACAAGCGTTGATTACCGATCTTGTTTCGAGCTTAACCGCAAAGTACCAACATGTTTGGTTAATCGGCAGTTCGTTAGGCGGATTTTACGCCACGTGGGCGGCTCAACAGTTTCATTTACCCGCCGTATTGGTCAATCCAGCCGTGCGTCCATTTGAACTCTTTGAGCATTATCTAGGCCCGCATACGCATTTTCACAGTGGCGTAATTCATATCCTAGAGCCGAAACATTTGGTCGAGTTAGCAAGCATGCACAGCGATACTATTAAGTATCCGGAGTCGTTATTGTTATTGTTGCAAACCGGTGACGAAACCTTAGATTACAGACATGCAGCCGAGTTATATCGTGGTTGTCCAAGCTGGATAGAAGGTGCAGGAGATCATCGATTTCAGCAGTTTATCCCGCGTGTCGAGGTGATGGTACATCATGTTGCCCGTTGTATTGCTAAAGCCTAGAGCAGCACAGAGTGGTTCAGAGGTGCCCTAGATACATTCAAACACTGCACATTAAAGGCAAGCGTGGGTATACTCAGGCGCACTAGCTAAATATAGACCTGCCCAAGCAGACCGCTTGGACAGTGGATCAATTAAGACTGAGGTCTGAATGTCGACGCAATACAACGCCTCCTCCATTGAAGTTTTGAGCGGCCTAGATCCGGTGCGCAAACGCCCCGGCATGTACACAGATACCACTCGTCCCAACCACCTTGCCCAAGAAGTCATCGATAACTCGGTGGACGAAGCGCTGGCGAAGCACGCCAGCACTATTGAAGTCACGCTGCATGGCGATGGCTCGATGACTGTGCAAGACGATGGTCGCGGGATGCCGATAGATATTCACCCAGAGCATGGTATATCCGGTGTCGAACTGATTTTGACCCAACTGCACGCAGGCGGGAAATTCTCTAACGACAACTACCAGTTTTCTGGTGGTTTGCATGGCGTGGGCGTCTCGGTGGTAAATGCCCTGTCACAAATGGTAGAAGTGACCATTTGGCGCGATGGTCAAGTGCACCGAATCGGCTTTAAAGATGGTTACAAAGCCATCGATTTGCAGGTGGTGGATACCTGCGCGAAAAAACGCACCGGTACCAGTGTGCGCTTCTTGCCTGATCCTAAATATTTCGACAGCCCTAAATTTTCTGTTGCCCGCTTAAAACATAACATGCGAGCCAAAGCCGTGTTGTGCCCAGGCTTGCGTATTAAATTCAATGCCCCGAACGTCGAAGACAGTGCCGAGTGGTATTACGAAGATGGTCTTAAAGACTATTTAAAAATTAGCAGTACAGGTTGGGATGTGATTCCTGACGAGCCATTTACTGCTTCCATGATAGGCACCACCGAAGGCGTTGATTGGGCGGTTATTTGGATGCCGGAAGGCGGCGAATTACTGCAAGAAAGCTACGTCAATTTGATTCCAACTCCCCAAGGCGGTACCCATGTAAATGGTTTCCGTTCGGGGCTGTTAGATGCCTTACGCGAGTTCTGCGAATACCGTAATTTACTTCCTCGTGGCATCAAACTGACGCCAGACGATTTATGGGAACGCTGTTCTTATGTGCTTTCGGCAAAAATGGCTGATCCGCAATTTGCTGGGCAAACCAAAGAACGCTTGTCGTCACGCGAAGCATCGGCCTTTATTTCGGGCGTGGTCAAAGACGCCTTTGCGCTGTGGCTCAATGAACATACAGCCGATGCCGAACGCTTAGCCGAGATGGCGATTTCAAGCGCGCAAACGCGTTTGCGTAAGTCTAAAAAAGTGGCTCGTAAAAAAATCACCCAAGGTCCCGCCTTACCCGGAAAATTGGCTGATTGTTCCGGTCAAGATGGCGAGCGTACCGAACTCTTTTTGGTGGAAGGGGATTCTGCTGGCGGCTCGGCAAAACAAGCAAGAGACCGCGAGTTTCAAGCCATCATGCCGTTGCGCGGTAAAATTCTAAATACTTGGGAAGTGGATTCGACGGAGATTTTAAGCTCGCAAGAAGTACACGATATTGCTGTGGCGTTGGGCATTGATCCCGGCACTGACGATCTGTCAGGCTTGCGTTATGGCAAAATTTGTATCCTCGCCGATGCTGACTCAGATGGTTTGCACATTGCAACTTTGTTGTGTGCGCTGTTTTTGCGTCACTTCCGTAAGCTGGTCACCGAGGGACATGTCTACGTCGCAATGCCGCCGTTGTACCGAATTGATGTGGGTAAAGACGTGTATTACGCCCTCGACGAAGGCGAAAAACAAGGCGTGCTAGAGCGTATTAAAGCCGAAAATAAGCGCGGCAAAGTGAACGTGCAGCGCTTTAAAGGTTTGGGTGAAATGAATCCACTGCAATTGCGTGAAACCACCATGGACCCCAATACTCGTCGTCTGGTGCAATTAACCCTAGAAGCGGGCGATGACACCAATGAAATGATGGACATGTTGTTGTCGAAAAAACGCGCGCCCGATCGTAAGCAATGGCTAGAAAATCACGGTAACGAGGTAGAAATTCTCTAACGGAATGAACAATAAAATTCTCACAGGCCTCTCACTATTAATAGCGGCCTCCAGTAGTGTTGCCAGTGTGATCGAGGAAGAATTGACCTCGACTCATATGACTGGGCTGATGTTATTCGGCGGTGTGATTTTATTGGTCGTTGGCGCGACTACCTTGATGATGCAACATCGGCGCACCAATAAAAAATTAAAGCAACGCACACGTTTATTAGAAAATATTATTTCCTCGATGCCGGAAGTTGTTTTTCATAAAGACACGCAAGGTTTGATAAAATTATGCAATGAGCAGGCATGCATCTTTTTAGATCGGACTCGTAAAGACGTTGTTGGCACTAATAACGCCGATTATTTTGAAGAAACCATTGC
>JARGOI010000238.1 GCA_029212275.1 Thalassolituus sp. | reverse complement strand
AACATGAGTAGTGATAACGGTCATGATGAAAATTATGACGACGATTTTGATCAAGAAGTCAGTAAGTCCGAACTGAAACGTGAAATGTTGCGTTATCAGGTGTTGGGCGAAAAACTTTGCGAACTGCCGACCAACAGATGGCCCAAATTACCCATCAGCGAAACCTTACGGATTGCTATGGAAGAGAGCCGTCGTATTACCAAACATGAAGCTCGTCGTCGTCATTTTCAATACATTGGCAAGGTCATGCGCAATGAAGATATCGACGCCATCAATATTGCTTTAGATATGATGGACCCCTCTAGCGAACTTTATGGCCGTCGCATTCGCCAACAAGAATTATGGCGCACTCGATTAGTGGAACGCAGTGAAGCGTTGAATGAATTTATCGAAGAATATCCTTTCATTGATCGACAGATTCTGCGTAACCTTGTGCGTAATGCACAAAAAGAAATGCAACAAACGCCACCAAAACCCGGCACCAATTACAAAAAATTGTTTCAGTTAATTCGCCAAACCGTCAGCGCCGAAGATTAATTTTTTATAGAAGATGGGTCTTTATTAAATTAATAAAGACCAGTTTATGGGCGCAGTGGCATGCGCTTGCGGATATCGACCATGCGGGCAAGATCGATGTCCGCACAAATAAAGCCAATGCTTTCATTCAACTCAGCCAATACCTTTCCCCACGGATCGATGATCATTGAATGCCCCCAGGTTTGGCGGCGCTCGTCGTGCCAACCGCATTGGTTTGCAGCGACCACATAACACTGTTGTTCAATCGCGCGGGCGCGCAATAATACTTCCCAGTGGGCTTGTCCGGTGGTGTGGGTAAACGCTGCAGGTACTACCAATAATTGGGCACCAGCGCGACGTAATTGTTGGTAGTGGCTGGGGAAACGCAGATCAAAGCAAATGCTTAAGCCCACCGATAATTCACCTGTAGTCACGGTTTTGATTTCATTACCCGCACTGAAACGATCCGATTCTCGGTAGCTGCCTTGCGTGTCAGTCACGTCTACGTCAAACAAGTGCACCTTGTCGTATCGTTCACACAGCTCACCGTGGGGATTAAACACCAGCAATGCCGAACGTACGCGTTGCTGGTCATTCTTTTCATCATTTGGAACGGGTTGCGGCTCAGGTTGCGGTATTGCACCGGCCAACAACCAAATTCCGTGGCGTTGAGCTAACGCAGAAAACCAACTTAAGATGGAAGCATCGTCGGCGATCGACACATATTGCGTTGCATCCATGCACAAACACATCTCTGGCAACAGCACCCACTGTGCACCATCCTCAGCCGCTTGCGCAGTTAATTCTGCCAACTGGGCTTGATTGGTCGCCAGATCAGCTCCACTGCGACACTGAATAACTGCAACACGCACTACTCTTCCTCCCCACCCAAGCCAAATACATTAAGAATACGATCTTTAATGCCCAGCTTTTCTTTGCCATCCACTTTATTATCGAATGCTTTATTAAGTTCTACTTTCGGCGCTTCCAATACCCCGGTGATGCTATAACTGGCACTGGTAAATCGCTCTAACTCATTACCTATTAAACGCTCGGTCACAAAAATAGACGCTGCGACAGGTGGGGCAAGCCCCGCTAAAATGGCCACCAGCGGTAATGAGTTGGTCACCGGCAACGTCACTGCCAGTTTCATATCAAGAACACTGGTATTTAAATTTGCATTGCCCGACATCAAAAACTTACCACTGGCGCCATCCATAGTAAGCGGCTCGGATAATTGCAACACACCATTTTGAAGATTGGCAGTCCCTTTGATGACATCGAACGACAGACCAGGTTCGACGACGTCAGAAAAATCCAAACGTAAGCGACGGAATAGATTATTCACATTAAATGCCCCCAGCGCTCTTACCGCACCAGTGCCCTCCGCTTGTAACGAGCCATTACGAATACGCATATAGACCAAGCCATTTAATGTTTGGCTATTAAATGCCAAGGGCGAACCCCGCCATTGCACATCAAACTTACCATCAATTTCCTTGCCGTTAATCATTACCTCTTGGCGAAATGCCTTTTGTATTTCTGCTAAATCACTGCCTTCTAATATCAAGTTCTCAATGCGTGTTTGATGTTGACCAGCAATGTAATCCCAATACAAATCGCCTTTTAATTTCAGCCCTTTTATATCGCTGTCGTCGATGTATAAACGTATTCCGGTATCTGTGCGACGGGCACGTACCTGCCAACGACCATAGTTTCTGGTGCCGATATATAATTCTTGTACGGTTAAATCTATGTCACTCAGATCTTGTGGGAGTAGATCTATTAAAGGATCTGCTTGTGGGTCAAACGGCACAAATTCTTGCGCTTGTGGTGTTTCGTTAGCGGTTTGCAATGGTTGCGGTTCATCCTCGTCCATTGGCAAATGGATGTAATCTAGTAATAGTGAAATAGGCGCGTTACTGTCATCTATGACGACATTACCGCGCAGCACATCGTTATCCACTTGCAGATTCCAGCGCCCAGCGTCTTGCTGACCAACAACACGCGTTTTGGCCATCGCTATATCCCAAGCATCGATGCCAGCAATGGTAATGTCGATATCACCCAGCGGATTATCCGTGGCCTCAGTTCTGCTTCCATCACTGCTACTGCGACCACTTCCACGACCGCCGCCTTTGACTAAATCTTGACCTTCATCATCCATTAACTCACTGAGTCGTAACCAAACGTTCCACCACTCTTCGGCATTCACTGTGGTATTAATATTACCGAAAATATCAATACCACGACTGATGCCTAACTGCGGTTTTAAATCGCCCAGCGTTACTTGCCCATGAGGCGAATTGCTATCGTCGAGAAGAATCGCAGTACGCAATAAGTCGGTGTAATTGACTCGTATTTCAGTTTCGTCGCCGGGTCGCACCAAAAGCGTCAAAGTTTTTTCTTCTGCGCCAGACTTACCCAGCGGCGCAGGAAAATCGATCACAGTATCTTTTAATTTGGATTCAACCACCAAATTAACCACCTGAGATGCGCTCGGATTAATCGATAGTTGCGCCTGATAATTCAGCGTACCGGAAATGGGATCTAGGAAAAACAAATCCAGCCATGAATTCACTTCATTCCACTGAGCTGCACCATTGGCTTTCAGTTCGATCTGATAATTGTCTTTTATTTTCTTTGATGTAATGTCGGCCGACACCTTACCGCCAAATGCTTGAGCCGTTAATCCTTCGGTAAATAAACCAGTATCAGTATCGAATGTTAACGCTCCATTAACATTTGAGAATTGCAAACCAACATCATTCAACGCTAAACGTGTGTTGCGTAACTGACTGGTTAATTGCACATCTGGGGTCGAATTATCGTCCATCAACATCGATAAATTAAACTGGGTTGATGCTGCACCGCTTGCTTCCCAGCTGCTCAATGCATTATCCGTTAATTCTGCCAAGGGCGTTTTTTGCAAATAAGCGAGCGCTTCGCCGGTCGAACCATTCAGCGTCGCGTTCACGCGTAACCGTGTACCCGCTGCGGTATCCCGAATACGCACACGCCCACTGTTTTTTACCAAGCTGCCACCGAGGGTTTGGCCCTCATTGATGGTGACATCCAACGAAGGGGAATCGAGGTAGACGTGCCCTTCGGCATTAATAATTTCTGGCCATCCATCGAGGTAACGAATGCGAGTATTTTTGCTGTCCAAGGTCAATTGCGAGGTCAAACTCTGGTCCGGTATTTCCGATCCGATATGACCATTCAATACAAAAGAAACATTACTCACGTTGCCACTGACTAAACCACTGTCCAACCATTCGATAATGGCTGGGTCTAAAATATCGGGCACTAAATCTTGTTGCAGAGACAAGGGACCATCATCAATATGAAGTAACAGGCCGATATGATTTTCCACATCGGAGTCATCTCGTGGTACCCGCAGTGCCAATTCACCAGTAATTTTGGTTTCTTTTAGAGTCGCTTTCAGATCACGTAAATTAAGACGAAAAAAATCATCTTCTAAATGCCAATAAAACTTAGCCGATGCATTGCTAAGCTCCCATTCGGGTTGGTAAACATCAGCCAAATGTATTGTTAAATCGGGATCTTTAATGACTGCAACGCCACCGCTGGGTTGCATCCTCACCGAACCATCCACACCGCGCATTTCAGGAATACCGATATAGCCTTGGGTATGAAGATCCAGCACATTGGCTTGTATTTCGATCGGCACGTAGTTACTTGGTGCATTGTCTTTCGAATTGGCATCAGAGTCAGATTCAACTTTATCTTTAGGCATATAGGACAGGCGCGCTTGCTCAACACGGCCTGTCGGTTGAATGTTTTCTAGGTAATGCTCAAAACGCACAGGCAATATATTGAAGTCTAAAATAAATTGGCTCAGGGTAGCGATGTCCGCTTCGGGTATGGCCACTTGCCAACCGCGCTTGTCGTTATTCATCACCGAGCTGACTCGAATCTCATTGACTGGCAGTGACACATCAAACGAGGGTTGCAAACTCACGTGCCAATCGTCGCCGTTGCGCTCGCCCGAGGCAAAAATATTACCATCGTTTAACGCCAAATTATTTTCTGGCGTGACAAGGTTCAATTGCTTAACACTGGCATTGACGTATAAGGATTCAAGATCTCCATCACGGACCGTCAGCCAGCCTTCTAAACCACCTTCGAGCTGGTCAATTTGCAACTCTCTTGGCAGATCATCAGGAATCCAGCGCAACCAATCTTGTTGATCGACACCAATATAGATACGACCATTCTGTTTATTCCAAGGCCA
>JARGOI010000237.1 GCA_029212275.1 Thalassolituus sp. | reverse complement strand
TCGATAACGAATGCACGCAAATCTTGGTTCGTCGTCAACCTGCCGCATCTGATTTACGTATGGTGTTAGCGGTATCTCGTGTGGTGCGTGATTTAGAGCGTATTGGCGATGAGGCCAGTAAAATTGCTATCCACACGTTGGAAGTGACCGAAGCTAAAAACCCGCAATTGTGCCAACAAGCCATGCGTTATATGGGCGAAGAAGTTGTGAAAATGATTTCTGGTGCTTTAGATGCGTTTGCTCGCCACGATGTTGATGGTGCCGTTGAAGTGGTGCGTACCGATAAATTGGTTGATAAGCAATACGGCTCGGCGCTGCGTGAATTGATCACCTATATGATGGAAGATCCACGTTCGATCAGCCAAGCCATTAGTATTTTGTGGATATTACGTGCCATTGAACGTATTGGTGATCATGCTCGCAATATTTCAGAGCAAGTCATTTACTTGGTTAACGGTACCGATGTTCGCCACAGTAGCCTGACTGAAATTGAACAGAAGACTAAAAAAGACTGAGTATCAGTGCTTTTATCTTCTGACGAGATCCCTCATAAACCTTGAGTTTATGAGGGATTTTTTTTACTCATGTTTGTTGTTTGTCACATGGATGTATTTAACTCAAATGGAACACCACGGTCAGTCTCTGTAAGTGTTCTACATCCCATTAATTATTTATGAAGAATTTGTTTCAGAAAAATGACTGTTGTCATAAAGCTGTCATATTTCATACATATTATTGTCACCAATCTGTAACAGAGCGCAGCAAGCAGAATATTTGTTTGCTGCTAGTATCAATACAATTAATTAAAATACATTGGGATCACACCATGAAAAAATCAGCTCTAACACTCGCATTAGCCACCATTGCAGCAAGCCTAACGACAGTGGCTCATGCTGAAACTGTAGAAGTTAAATTGCCTACCTTTTATGGTAAGTTGAATGTCACTCAGGTGTTTGTACAGCAAGAAAATGGCGCTAATTATAGCGTATTAAATTCCAACGCATCACGTATTGGCCTGAAAGGTGACATCGCCTTAAATTATGGTTTAACTGCGATCTATCAAGCCGAATATGAAGTGTTTGCAGATAATGGCAAGGATGACAAAAGCAATGCCTTCAAACAACGAAATACCTTTGTCGGTGTGGAAGGTGCGTTTGGTTTAGTACAAGCCGGTATTTTTGATAGTGCTTTGAAATTGTCACAAAACAAAGTCGATTTGTTCAACGATCTTGAAGGTGACATCAAAAATATCGTTACCAACAGCGATAACCGCACAGAGAATACCGTGCGTTATATGTCGCCTTCGCTAGGCGGTGTGGTCATTACCTTAGATCATATCAATGGTGAAGCGGTTGAAGGTGATAACGGCACTGATTATCAGAATAATGGCCTGTCTTCTTCTGTGGCCTACACGCTGGGTGGTTGGTATGTCGCTTATGCCTATGATAATGGCGTAGAAACGGAAGGTACCGAAGTTCAGCGTCTTGTGACTCAGTACAACGTTGCTAATGTTCAGTTAGGTTTATTGGTTGAGCAAGAAGAAACTGACGGTGTGAACGAAGATGGTGGTGTTGCATCGGTTGCCGTTAAATTGTCGGATGTGACTCTGAAAGCTCAGTACGCCATGTCCGATATTCGCGCTATTGGCGCAGAAAGCTACAGCTTAGGTGCAGACTACAAACTAGCAAAAACTGCTAAAGCCTTTGTGTATGCCACTAACACAGAAAAGTCTGAAGATGCAGACAGCACTCAGTTCTATGGTGCTGGTGTAGAATACAAGTTCTAAGCTTATAGTTATTCATATCTACGCATAAAAAAGCCTTACATCATAAGATGTAAGGCTTTTTTATTATGGTATTTAGAGTCTAGTCACTGTTTAAATGGGTTACTTTCTGGGTAATCCATTAATGAATCTTACGCGCTCTGAAAGCGGGTATAACAAAAGAAAAAGTACTGCCCACACCAACAGTCGATTCAATAATTAACGCCGAATCGTGATGTTCTAGCGCATGCTTAACGATGGCCAAGCCAAGCCCCGAACCACCAATATCAGATTCACGTGACTCATCTACTCGATAGAAGCGCTCGGTAATGCGTGAGATATGGTCTTGCGGAATGCCAATGCCTTTGTCCTTCACTGAAACTCGCAACCCTTTTAATGAGAAGGTGAGCTCGACAATCACCTCACTGTCTTGGCCATATTTCAACGCGTTGGTAATTAAGTTGGTCAGTACTGACCGCATCTCATCTGGAAAACCTTCCACTTCTGCGTTATTAGTTGACTGCAAGCGGATATGATTTTGTTTGTCGGAAGCGTCACCAGAATCCGCTTTCGAGTATTGAAAATTTTGCAACGAATCAATCACTTCATTGCACATATGCGCTATATCAAACCATTGGCCGCCGCGTTCGGAACTGGCGCTTTCTAGCTTAGAAAGCTCGATAAGATCATTCACGATGGCCGTCATACGTCGACTTTGACTGTCCATGTGTCCGATGGCTTTTTGCACCGCACTGGGCAGCTCGGCTTCAGATAACATCTCTAAATAGCCATTGATGACCGTCAATGGCGTGCGTAACTCGTGCGAGACATCGGCAATAAAGTTTTGACGCATGGTCTCAACTCGTTTGCGCTCAGTGACATCACGAATTAACACAATCTTCTGATCCGTGCCCGATTCCGTTAATTGTATCTGCAGACTTAAATGACGTAATTCAAACTGCAATGGTTCGGTGAAATCGGCAGCATCAAAATAGCGAACAAATTGTGGCACGCGAATAAAGTTTTTGATGTGCTGACCTCGATCGCCTTTTTGCAATCGCAACATCTTGATTGCTGCGGCGTTAAAGTTGGCGATGTAGCCTTCGTTGTTAAGAATCACGACACCATCGACTAAAGATTCAATGCCTTGATTGATACGTTGAATCTGTGTCGCTTGCTGGACAATACGACCTTTTAATTGATTTTCACGACGCTGTATTCGATCGGCAGCGTAACCCACCAAGCCGCTGTCATGGGGCGCTGGACCAGAGCGATAACTCCAACGAAATAAAGTATCGGCATTTTTAATGCTGAATATTTGAGAGATAACGAGACCAACAAGAAGACCGTATAAGGGATATTCTATCGACCAGCCGGCAGCGAGGCCGGCGCCAACAATCACCGCGACTCGTAAAATTTCTCGTTGCAATGCGCCTTGATGCAAATGGCTAATCCTCGGCTAATGGCTCAGGAGAAAAACGGTATCCAGACCCTCGTACCGTCTGCACCAGAGTATCGTAATTATCGACTGACAATGCCTTACGCAAACGACGAATATGGACATCGACAGTACGCTCATCAATGTAAACATTGCCTCCCCATACTCGATCAAGCAATTGGCTGCGAGAGTATACCCGATTCGGATGGCGCATAAAAAACTCTAATAGGCGAAATTCGGTCGGCCCCATCACTACGCTTTTTCCGTTTAACAAACAGGTTTGCCCCTGAGAATCTAAGCTCAGTGCGCCATTATTAAGGGTGTCTTGTTTTTCACCAGTGCCAGTCCTGCGTAAAATTGCTTTTATTCTGGCTTTCAATTCGCGAATAGAAAAAGGTTTTACGATGTAGTCATCGGCACCGCTCTCTAAGCCTCGCACCTTATCATCTTCATCCGAGCGGGCTGTGAGTAAAATTACCGGAATTTCTGCCGTGCGTTCGTCATTCTTTAAACGCTTGGTTAATTCTACGCCCGACATCATTGGCATCATCCAATCTAAAATCACTAAATCGGGTGGGTCATTGATGATCATTTGTAACGCGATCTGGCCATTGGCGGCCTTACGGGTGCGGTAACCCACCATTTCGAGGCTGGTTACCAGCATGTCACTGATGGCGGGTTCATCTTCCGCAATCAAAATAAATTCGCCACTCAATGTAAGGCTCCAAGTGTATGGTTAAACTCGAGGCTGTATTGTGACATTTTTATGAAATTAATGTTGATCCTACATAAACACTCTATTCATTTGTTTTACTTAAGAAAAATGGTTGACGGATGGTTAAGTCAGCAGTAATATGCCGCCCAATTAGCCGGTATAGCTCAGTCGGTAGAGCAACTGACTTGTAATCAGTAGGTCCCGAGTTCGACTCTTGGTGCCGGCACCATACAAAAAAAGCCCGCGATCTTCGCGGGCTTTTTGTTTTCTGCGTTTTTATTTCTTCATGAATTTAAAAGAATAGTCTTATATCTAAGGTATAGGCTTCCAATTCTACTGGACGGCTAATACTGTAACGCCATTCGCCTTTTTCTGGTTCACCTTTATATAAATTCCAAGCAGTTTCGAGCATGTTTTGGGTTGATCTATTTGATGTGTTCTCTGATGTTGTTTCAAACGTTAAATTATTGCTGTAATTTGAGATGGCGAGATTATAGTTGTTGCTGGTTTGCGTTGTGTTAGATTTCCATAAATCGTATCCGGCATCATTTGCATAGGTCATGCTGATGGGTGCCATAAGCGCAATACAAGCAGCACAGGGACGTAACCAACGTTGTCTGCTTAGGGTACGTCGCAACAGAGTGTTATCGATAACCCCCAGCTCCAGAAGTGCTTCCCCGATTCGACAGTTATGCGTCTGTTGATACTGCAATGCAGAGGAGAGTTGGTCAGCAGTAATTTTTTTACTGTCGAGAAGTAGCTGCCCCAAGCGTAAATGTGAGTTCGATGTCATGGTCAGCCCAAAGTCATTCTGAATATTAATTAGAATGGCTGATTTTTTTTGCAGTCACCACTACGGTTTGTAATTGATTGATG
>JARGOI010000236.1:3165-4791 GCA_029212275.1 Thalassolituus sp. | reverse complement strand
GCTGACACCACCGCAGTAATCCAAAGTTGTTTCCATAACGAGCGCCAAAGGGTCATGCCGTACCTGAAAGCTATTGTAAAACGATATCGTATTGATCTTGAGTATACTGACTTTCGACTTGCAGTCGGATAGTTTTACCAATAAATGCTTCTAAATCGGCTAGGCCATTACTGTCTTCGTCTAATAATCGGTCAACCACCTGCTGACTGGCCAATACGGTGTAAGTCCCCGCTTGGTAAGCACGTTCTTCTCGTAATATCTCACGAAAGATTTCATAACATAAGGTTTCTACGGTTTTTACCGAGCCTAGGCCATTACAGGTATGGCAGGGTTCCAACAACATTTGGCTAAGATTTTCACGCGTGCGTTTACGCGTCATTTCTACTAAACCTAATTCTGAGACGCCGCTGATCTTAGTTTTGGTATGATCTTTTTCCAGCACTTTTTCGAGCATACGCAACACCTGACGTCGATGCTCAGGTTCGACCATATCAATAAAGTCGAGAATGATGATGCCGCCAAGGTTGCGCAGGCGCACTTGTCGACCAATCGCCGTAGCCGCTTCGAGGTTAGTTTTAAAAATGGTATCTTCTAAATTACGACGCCCAACAAAGCCGCCGGTATTCACATCGATGGTGGTCATGGCTTCGGTTTGATCGATCACCAAGTAGCCGCCCGACTTGAGAGGGACTTTACGTTCCAGCGCACGCTGAATTTCGTCTTCCACGCCGTAGAGCTCAAAAATAGGCCGTGGCCCCGGATAAACGGTAATTTTCTCACTGACTTCAGGCACATATTGCTGACAAAATTGTTCGATTTTTTGCGCGTTTTCACGCGAGTCAATTAACAGCTTGGTGGTTTCGGGACGGCAATAATCTCGAATCGTACGCAAAGATAAAGGTAACTCGTCATAGATCACGCAGGGTGGCTTATTGTCTTTGATGCGCTCTTCTAACTTGCGCCAAAGCCGACGCAAGTAACGCGTATCGGCTAGAATTTCATCTTCGCCAACGCCCTCAGCAGCGGTACGTAAGATAAAGCCGACTGCGCCAGTGAGGCCTTCGACCTCCATGCAATCAAGCACCAATTGTTTTAACCGATCGCGTTCTTCTTCGCCTTCGATGCGCTGCGAAATACCCACATGATTGGAATTTGGCATGTACACCAAATAACGTGAAGGGATTGATAGTTCGGTCGTGAGGCGTGCGCCCTTAGTACCAATGGGATCTTTAGTGACTTGCACAACAATCGCCTGACCTTCGTGCAATAACTGATTAATAGGAGCATTGGGATCGCCGGTGCCCACTTCCGCCGCATGAATAAACGCCGCTCGCTCTAAGCCAATATCGACAAAAGCAGCCTGCATACCAGGCAGCACACGCACCACTTTGCCTTTGTAGATATTGCCTACCAAACCGCGATGATGCGTTCGTTCAATGACGATTTCTTGTACTACCCCATTCTCTACCACCGCCACTCTCGTTTCGGTGGGAGTGATATTCATCAATATTTCGGCATGTAAATTCATTAATTCTCTGTATTCCAAACGGGTATATTAAACCGCTGTAACAATGCGGCGGTTTCGGTCAATGGTAACCCTACGACATTGCTGTAACTGCCGTTTAT
>JARGOI010000236.1:0-3065 GCA_029212275.1 Thalassolituus sp. | reverse complement strand
GATAACACTGGTATCGGCACCGAGAACTGCATGCTCGGGATAGCGTTGTGCAATGACAGCAGCTTTTTGACGTGCCATGCGCTCGACGTAATCGCGAGGGGCTTCGAAGAGATAAGGAGTTTCGTCAATGTCAGCCGCCTCAACTTTAAATGAGACGCCTATTTGACTTAAGAGTTCGCGGCGACGCGGCGAGGCAGAAGCCAGAATCATCACTGCATCCTTCGTAAAGGCCGATACAGTAGTGCATAAATCCAAGGCCAAATGACCGCGGAGATCAGTGCTGGCCACAACATAGGAACCGGCATAGCCTGGCTATCCACCATCGCCGTGGTCCAGTATTGAACAATGCGCTCGGCCATGATCATTAAAAAAATCACCAACGATTGCTGCAACACGTTAAACAAATAAATACGTCTGTAAAGCAGTTGTAAAATAACGATATGAATGGCCACCAGCAACACATGCACGCCAATAAGGGTGCCTTGCTCTACGTCCATCAACAGTCCGATTGGGAACGCCAACCATAAACCAAACACTTGTGGTGCCAGCAATACCATAATCGTGACGACCAACATTACCCACGCAGGTTGCAACCAGCTAATCATCTCGGGCATGGGCGCATGTTCTAGTGCAAATGCCCCAAATAGATACAATAAAAATAACCCTAAAACGGAACCTCTCATCGTTTTCCCTTCCACAAGGCTTCTGGTGGAACACGCCCAGCGCCTTCCTCAAACACCAACAACAAATGGCGACTGCGATCCATTTGCGCACTGGGCTCTGCTTTCACACTGGCAAAAGACTTGCCGGGGATGTTGTCTACTTTAGTCACGGTGGCAACGGGATAACCCTTTGGATAACGGCCTCCCAATCCAGAGCTGACCAATAAATCGCCGACTTGAATATCGGCAGTATTCGGCACATAGATCAAATTGAGTTCGTGTAAGTCACCGGTGCCTGCCGCAATGGCGCGCACACCATTACGATTAACCTGCACGGGAATAGCGTGGTTTGAATCGGCAATCATTAATACGCGCGAACTAAAGGGCAATACTTCGATAACCTGCCCCAACAGACCGTTAGAATCCAACACTGGCTGACCAACAAAGACATCGTTACTGCCACCCTTGTCGATAATAATTTGTTGGGTATAGGGATCAGGGTCAACCGCCAATACGGAAGTCACTAATACGCGCTCGTCAACTTTCTCGGAGGCCGATAACAGATTCCGAAGGGCCATGTTTTCGGCTTCTAGGGATGCCATACGCTGAGCTTTGCGCTCTAGGGCAAAGTTACGGGCTTCCAAACGATGAGTCTCAGTGAGGAGTTCACGCCGCGATAAAGTGGACTCGCCCATCCATTCGCTCATACTCATGGGTAACACGGCAACCGATTGCGAAGGAGCAATTAAATACCCCAGAGCATAACGCACGGGTTGAAACCAATCGTAGCTTTTATCTACCCACATGGTCGTCAATGCAATAATCGCAATAACTGCGACACGTTGAATTTGCATTGGCGGGATCTGATACTGCGACTTGATACGAATTACCTACCTATAAATACGCACGTGATCAAAAAAGGTCAATCACGGGAAAAGTCATGATTGTTAAAGTCACGAATTAAATTAAATATAAAAAATTAATCGCAACTATACCCTTACCGCCGCATTGGTAACAGAGCCAGCAGCCATAAAAAAAGGGCCAACAATGGCCCTTTAACAAAATATACAGAAACTGTAATTCAGCGACTTATTTATATCTCCAACATTTCTAATTGCTGATCGGTCGCGGTTTCGAGGAATTTACCGCCGCCACGAGCAACACACGTCAGTGGATCGTCAGCCACAATCACCGGCAAACCGGTTTCTTCGCTTAACAATTTGTCGATATCGCGCAACAAAGCACCACCACCAGTCAATACCATGCCACGCTCGGCAACGTCCGAAGACAACTCTGGCGGAGACTGCTCTAACGCGCTTTTCACGGCTTGTACGATGGCCGCGAGCGATTCTTGCAGTGCTTCGAGAATTTCGTTCGAGTTAAGGGTAAAGCTACGTGGAATACCTTCAGCCAAGTTGCGACCACGAACATCGATTTCGCGCACTTCGCCACCAGGGTACGCAGTGCCAATCTCTTGCTTGATTCGCTCAGCGGTGGCTTCACCAATCAAGCTGCCATAGTGCTTACGCACGTAAGCAACGATGGCTTCGTCGAAGCGATCGCCACCCACTTTAATGGATTCGGCGTATACAACACCGCTTAAAGAAATGATCGCGATTTCGGTAGTACCACCACCGATATCGACCACCATAGAACCGCGTGCTTCGTCGACAGGCAAGCCCGCACCGATAGCAGCAGCCATGGGTTCATAAATCAAATAGGCACGACTGGCGCCGGCATTAAGGATCGAATCGCGAATCGCGCGGCGTTCAACTTTGGTTGCCTGAAACGGCACGCACACCACCACACGAGGGCTTGGTGGCAGTAAACGACGATCATGAATACTTTTTATAAAGTACTGCAGCATCTTTTCGGTCACTTCAAAGTCGGCGATCACGCCGTCTTTAAGAGGACGAATGGCTTGAATATTTCCTGGAGTACGACCCAACATGCGCTTGGCTTCGGCACCTACGGCCTGCACAGTTTTACCACTGGGTTGAATACGTATCGCTACCACAGACGGCTCGTTTAATACGATGCCCTTGTCGCGCATATAAATGAGCGTGTTGGCAGTACCCAAATCGATGGAAAGATCGCTTGAGAACAATCCGCGTAGCTTTTTAAACATCAGACCCAATCCTGTAAAAGATGGCTATAAAAATGACCATGAAAAATTACTATGAAAAAATAGTGGCGAAAAATTGTCGTAACTCTAGCAACGGCGGGGATTTAGAGCAAGTCAGAATTGTGATACGCTGCGCCACTTATTTAATTGTCCCAATTTTTGTGGAGAGATCCCATGGCTTTGGATCAGGAACAGGTAAGTAAAATTGCCAACCTATCACGCCTAAAAATTGATGAGCAGCACATCGCTGACTATCAAAAAAACTTAAGCAACATTCT
>JARGOI010000235.1 GCA_029212275.1 Thalassolituus sp. | reverse complement strand
CATAATTGTTTGAAGCTGAAGCTGAAATTGGCGACCGTCCAAATGAGTCAGGCCCGCCGGGTTAAAGTGTATGTCCATAATCCCAGTGGGATCGGCTGTTACCGCGTTTCCGAGGGACATGGCTTTCGTATCGATGAACAAATTCTGCAGTAGCTCTGCATTCGCAACTGCCGGAATCAACATCGTTAGCAAAGCTAATTTCCGCATATTAAACCGCCATAAACTGTCTTTTATTATCGTTTTATCAGTCATTGCTGACGCTTAACCTTCGGATGGCTTAACAGCGCTGATATCGATTGGTAACGATAACCCGAGCAGAATATCTGGTGATAATTCAGTCATACCAAAACCAACGTTAACGTTGGCAATTGTTTTAGGCGACACACGAATGCCCAAAGCAAAGTTCATCAAACCACTCATTTGGCCAGCAACAGTTGATGTCTGCTCTGTACCTGTGGAAGGAGTAAACAAAACAAATTCTGTTTCGTAGTTATATGAACCTTGGAATGACGCACTTAACGATACATCGTAAGACAATGAGTAAGCAAAACCCATAGAGAAGGACAAGCCTAATCCATTATTCACTTCACGAAGTAAAGAATCGCCTTTCACTTGGTTCAATCCAGTTAATGGCAATGAATAACTACCAGACAACGAACCAAAAAGAACCACAGGATCGAGTACTTTAGACACACTCCAACCACCACTTAGGCCCCATGTGCCTGAACCCGTTGATAAGGTTTCGTCTTCATCAATTTCGTAAGGGCTAACACCGGTAGGCAAACGCAAAGAACCAAAGAAGGTTTGTGAAAGCTTACCTGGAATATATTCAAATGGCTGCCAGCGCACTGAACCAGAAAGATCACCAATACCATAAGCAGAAAGCTCCTGCTCAGTTTCGTATTTGGCAACTAAAGGCAAACGACCACTGACCGTAATGTTGTCAGCCAAACCATAATCCAAAGAAAAGGAGTTGGTAAATGTGTGGCTCGCAACAGGTGAAACATCAGCGTTACGAATAACAGAAGTATCACCTTGGCGCTCAATAGTTAGATCGATACGTTGATCGCCATAATAGCTATAATCAAAGTTGTAGTTAAGACCAAAGCCACCACGCTTTAATAGCGAATAGTTCTTTTCAGCGGCTTCAAACACTTGTTCAAGTGCTCTTTCGGTATCAGCATCGTTATCCTGTTTGGTTAAGGCATCACGTGCACGATCCATGTCTTCTTGTTCATCAGCATATGCACTATTTACTGCCAAAAGCAGTAGAGACATAGATAACAGTGGAGTACGAATTTTCATCAAAATTTCCCTTGCCCTTATCGTTATTATTTTCGCTTATAGCGCAATTCTTTGGTTATGGTATTAACATCGCTGTCAGGTACTGGATCAAATTCTGGAATAGCCAGATTCAAATCATTTTTATTAGCACCCTCTTCGAGTGTTGTAATCGTCGTTTCGAATACAACATTCCCATTTGCATCACGAACTGCATCGCCATTTTCATCAGTCTGTATTCTAACTTCTGACTGCGCATTATTAAATGATGCATAAATCTGATTATTAACTTTATCATAATCACGAATCATGAACTGAGGGAATTCTTTAAATGAGTTTTCAGCAATAATGTAATCAGATACAAATCTCATATCCGCTTCTTGCAGCTCAAGACCAGAGGCAGGCTGGTGTCCGTTTGGAAAAACAATAAATAAAACATTGCCATCCCAGACATCTAAGAAACGAGAGAGTGTGAATGAGATATTTCCCAATGCAGGATCGGCAACATAAACTCGACCATTATAAACCGACTTAATCACGACAAAGTGTTTAAAACCCGCGTATTCAATTGGTGCAATTGCAGGGTGGTCAAGCTCAGCCAAGTCACTTGCTTCCGCCTTAAAGCCACCAGATGGATGACCAAGCGCGGTAACGAGACGTTTCATATCTAACATAGAGAAACCACGACGCTGAACGATACGTTCAGTTTCACCAAAACGAAGCAAACCTTCCATCACTTGGCGTTCTTGAAAATTTCGACCTAAGTAGAAATTCAGTAGAGTTGTTAATGCTGCAGAACCGCAGGAATAATCATATGCCTGACGCACCACATTCTTATATTTTTGCACAGCTAAAGGAGTGACGTTGACTACTCTATCTTCCTGAAAGTCCTCGTCAACAGAAACACGAACGATAGTATCACCCTGCTTCCGATCGTTAACGATTGCGAAGTCATACACCATCGAAAAACCAATGATTGATCCAAGTAGTATTATGAACACATGACAAAGGCCTGAGGCCCCTCCAAGTTATTATTATAATGTTCTTTGTGTCTCATGATGTTACATAAAAGCGACGCGACAACCAAGCTTAAATACTGGTTTTTTCAAGTTATTTTCCTTTTTTTAAGCAAAAAAAAACCCGCCGGAGCGGGTTTTTTTATACTACCAGTCGATTAGTGACCAGAGATAGTAATTGCAGCACCATTCAAGGCGATGTCAGACACAGCCAAAGAACCGATTGAAGAGCCACCTAATTCAAGGTTGCCGATTTCAATAGTACCAGCCAAGTTCACGTTAGTGATAGAAACGCCATCACCATTGAACAGCAAAGTAGCATCAGTGCTGATACCAGTACCTTTACCGCCAGTACCATAAACTGCCAATTGTTTCACACCAATAGCACCGTTAAGCAAGCTAACGTTAGTATCGTTAGTGCCGTCAGAAGTGATTTCAACAGAACCACCAGACATAGTGATAGTTGTGTCAGCATCAACCTGAGCAATAGTAGTGGTACCGCTAGAAAGAGTCATGTAGATGGTAGATGCGCCCATCAAGTTAACACCATCTGCAGCCAGATTATTGCCGTCTGCATCTTTACCTAAGACATAGTCACTGGTAACGGTATCAATTGAACCAATTGACATTACTAGGTTTTGAACGTTTTGTGTTCCATCTGGCTTAGCACCACCGATAACGATAGAACCATCTGCATTGATGTCAATTTGATTGTACAAAGTTACTGTACCACCGTCAGCGGCACCCAAAGAGAAACCATCGATGAATACACCACCGTCGGTGTCAATATCACGGTACAAAATGCTACCGATAGACAAGGCTTCAGTACCAGTCAAAGTTAGATCAATATCAACACCCGCTTGACCAGTTGCTGCAGCCATAGACACTTCGTCCATTGCTACTAGTTCTGCGTTTGCTGCGAAAGAAATTGCGGCGATAGCGGTTGCTAGAGACGCTTTTTTTAGAAAATTCATGTGTGCACACTCCTAATTATTTTTCTTAAAGTTGCCGGGTTTCTGTACCCTATTGGTAAACTATCAGTAACAATTTTATTTGTCACGTATTTTTTTACCAACCGAGACTAACCTGACATCTTTGGCTGTCTTAAGGTGTATCGCTACATCCTCAAGAACTTTATACAATGTATTAACAAATAATTACTATGTCTACCCTAAGTTATGTCGAGAAAACGTAAATCGATTATTTTATGAACATCACCGTGTTATTTTTTTTCGAAAGTCTAAGTTTAATTAGACTAATCAGTGACTTATAATCAAAACCATCCTTACAAATGTGGCGTAAAATGTTCACTTTCAAGTTTCAACTATCTGCGAAAGAAGTCTTAAGTGCGATCAACCATCTTTCGTATTGCGGTCTTTTTCGTCAACATTCAGTCAACAGCAACACAACTCATTATGTATTGGTGCTTTCACCCCTAAAAATATTAAACGGATCGTTAGGGAAATTAGCTAACACCGTTTCCTCGAAGAAACCGACAACAGAAATATTTTCGAAACAGATCCAAAACCAAGAACAGAATCATTTAAATGAAGAAAATTCATCTGTAGTAAAAAATTGGTCTGAAGCAGAGAATCAAACAGGTTTTATTTCAGGCTGGGTCGGCAACATTGACTATCCGGACAGCACTGATAACGACAGCATGTGCTTTTTTGGCTACCACGATGCCAGTATTCTGCTTGATCTCAACAAGGACGAGTGTTTTCTTCAAAGCAGCTCTCCCCTTTCAGCCGCACGCACTTTAGAGTTAATTGATGATTTATCGGTTGCTATTAATGAATCCACCGAACAATCGAATGATTACGAACAGAAAAAATTTCATAAAAGTACTCGAAAAAATGCCTACAAAAGAAATTGGCAAGCTGCGTGGTCTTACAAGGAATATCAATTAGCCTTTGATGCAGTACACAACTACTTAATAAATGGCGATTGCTATCAGGTTAATCTAGCCATGCCCTTTATATGTACGGACGATTTACGATCACAAAATCCGTTGCCGCTATTGGAAAAATTCAATGCGCCGCATGCTTGTTATTTCAAAACTGCGGCATTCACCTTATTTAGCGTCAGTCCAGAGCAATTTCTGCAAGTTAACGATAAGGTAATCACAACCAAGCCTATAAAGGGAACGGCACCTAGGCATGATGAACCGAAAAAAGACAATGACAGCGCTGAGTTTTTGTTGAGCAGCCATAAAAATCGCGCCGAAAATATTATGATTGTCGATTTACTACGCAACGATTTAAGCATGTCAGCCAAGCCCCATTCAGTATCGGTGCCTGACTTATTTAAGCTGGAGTCACATAAAAACGTGCATCACTTAGTGTCGACGATTACAGCGCAGCTGCGTGATGACCTGACTGCCGCGGACGCAGTGATCACTGCTTTTCCAGGTGGATCAATTACCGGCGCACCAAAACGCAGAGCAATGGAAATTATTGCCGAACTAGAATGCCAACCACGCGATTCTTATTGTGG
>JARGOI010000234.1 GCA_029212275.1 Thalassolituus sp. | reverse complement strand
ATCTCACGCGGACTTCCTTGAAAGCTAGCAGCACGAGTAAATAATTTTAGTAATGATTCCATGCAACCGATATACAACCCGGCAATGCAATCCTCACGGCTGGAAAAGTGATTATAGACCGTACCTTTCGACACATCACAAGCACGTACTAAGCTGTCCATGTTAAATTGTGCAAAACCGTGTTCTTGGATGAGACGCTCAGCGGTATCCAGTAGCATCAGCTCTCGCATTTGCCATTTTTTTGCCTGTTTTTCTGTTCGACCACTTAAAGCACTATCCATCCAGCATGACGGCATTTTTTAAACCCCAAAACATCCATTGATTATAAAATTCAATTAGAAAACGACACAGCTGATAAACAATAGACCAGAGAAATATTTGACGCAACGTCAAATTTGACGAATCGTCATAATACATCAATGAAATGGTTGTTGAAGTGTCAAAAACAGACAAAGAGCAGTAAAAATATGACAATTTCTACTGGCGAAGAAACCAAGCGATCAGAACTGAAGAAACATAAAGCAGACGTGCATACAGAGAAGCATATAGAGAAACATACAGAAAAAATTAGAACACCGAGCAAATTGCTCGGTGCAAAACTATCAATTACATGCCTTTCACCGCGAAGATGCCCGGCGCGTTGCGCCAGTAGCCACGGTAGTCGAGCCCATATCCAAAGACAAATCTATCGGCGATGTCCAGACCGATAAAATCTACTTTGGTATCAGGACATTTACGATCATGCACCTTGTTAACGAGTACCGCCGTGAGAACTTCCTTTGCACCTTGTGCATGACATGCGCGAATTACTTCGGCGATGGTATAACCTTCGTCAAAAATATCATCAATGATTAATACCGTACGTCCATCCATAGGAATCGACGGCGGCGCTTGCCACTGCAGGTCAGACTGGCCTTTGGTTTCGCCACGATAGCGAGTAGCGTGCATGTAGCCTTGCTCTAAAGGGAAATGCAGACGGGTTAACAATTGCCCAGTAGTTACCATACCGCCATTCATAATGCCGTAAATGACGGGCATGCTATCGCCCAAACGCGCAGTTATAGCGTCTGCTAACTGGTCTAATGCCACTTCAATTTCTTCTTGGCTACGCAGAAGATCGGCTTCGTTCATAATGGTTTCGAGATGTTCTCGTGTCACAGGAGTGGTCATTCAATAGTCACCGTATCATTAGTATCTTAAAAAAACTCATAACCCAATCTTAGGTGTCGCGGGCGTCTGGTGCAACTGCCAAGCGGTGATCCATGTTCAGAGGTTTTGTTGGCTATGATATGATTCTTTTCATAAACCTGTTTCAGCCGACGCTTTCTACAAGCTTTAAAATTTTTTAAATATAAACATAGGATCATCATGCCTGCGCTTACCGAAACCCTTCAGCTCGCTACCGACTTAATCGCCCGCCGTTCTGTCACGCCGCTCGATAAAGGCTGTCAAACATTGATGATGGAGCGTCTTGCCGCACAAGGATTTTGTAACGAACCACTGGTGTTTGGTCAAAATGATGATCAAGTGGATAACTTCTGGTCACGCCGTGGCGCCACTTCCCCACTAGTATGTTTTGCCGGTCACACCGACGTGGTGCCCACCGGGCCAGAAGCTAAATGGAGCAACCCTCCATTTGAGCCGAAAATCATCGATGGCATGCTGCACGGTCGTGGCGCTGCCGACATGAAAGGTTCGCTGGCAGCGATGGTGGTTGCTACCGAACGTTTTGTTAAAAAACACCCGAATCACAAAGGTTCTATCGCCTTTTTGATCACAGCAGATGAAGAAGGTCCAGCGCACAACGGCACCGTAAAAGTGGTCGAGACGCTTGAAGCCCGTAACGAAAAAATTGATATGTGCGTGGTCGGCGAACCTTCTTCCACCACTTTAGTAGGCGACGTTATCAAAAATGGACGCCGCGGATCATTAGGCGCCGTCCTTACAGTCAAAGGAATTCAGGGCCATGTGGCCTACCCTCATCTAGCCAAAAACCCTGTGCACGTTGTCGCCCCAGCGTTAGCAGAATTAGCCGCTGAAGAGTGGGACCAGGGCAACGAGTTTTTTCCAGCCACCAGCTTTCAGATATCCAATATTAACTCTGGCACCGGCGCGACCAATGTTATTCCGGGGGAATGCAAAGTAGTGTTCAACTTCCGCTTTTCCACCGAACTTACTGAAGAAATGTTAAAAGAGCGCACCGAAGCGATTCTTAATAAACACGGCGTAGAATATGACATTGATTGGCTGCTGAGTGGCCAGCCATTTTTAACCGACAAAGGCCCTTTGGTCGATGCCGCCATAGCATCCATTAAGGACATCACTGGCCGCGATACCGAACTATCTACCGCGGGCGGCACCTCTGATGGTCGCTTTATTGCGCCAACCGGAGCGCAAGTCGTTGAGCTAGGACCAGTGAATGCCACCATTCATAAACTGGATGAGTGTATAAAGGCCGAAGATTTGGATACGCTGACTGACATTTACGAACGTTTATTAGAGCGCTTACTGGCTAACTAGCCACTGGCTGAATTGAAACATGAAGCAAAGAATGCCAGTCAAATGATCGAATTAATTTGTCCTAAGTGTGCCCTCCCCATGCGCCAAGCGGATCGACAGTGGCGCTGTGGTGACGGGCACAGCTACGACATTGCACGCCAAGGGTATGTGAATTTGCTGTTAACTCAGCATAAAAATTCGCGCAATCCGGGCGACGACAAACACATGGTGCAAGCGCGCAGTGAGTTTTTGGACGCCGGTTTTTATCAACCGATTTCCGAGCAACTGAATCGTTGGGTTACGCCTACGGGCAACCTGCTGGATATTGGATGTGGCGAAGGGTATTACACCGACCGACTGCAAAAAGCCGCACCGCAGCTGCATATCGCTGGGTTAGATATTTCTCGTGATGCCATTACCGCTGCCGCAAAGCGCAATAAAGAGGTGCAATGGCTGGTTGCCAGTGGCGTGCGACCACCGGTGCTTGCGAACAGCATGAAAACCATGATCACCTTATTTACACCGTTAATGCCGCAAGGATTGGACGCGGCCCTAGCCATCGACGGCGACATTATTGTGGTGTGCACGGGCGTGCGGCATCTATACCAGTTAAGAGCCTTTATTTACGACACCGTCACACTCGACCCCTACTCGCCCATTCCAGCCATGCAAGCGGCTGGTTTTGAGTGCGTAGAGCAAACCTTGGTGAATTATGAAATGACACCGACAGGCGGCGACATGCTGCTGAATTTATTGTCGATGACGCCGCACCGTTGGAAAGTAAAACCCGAGCGTTTGGATGCGCTACAATTGTTGGACTCGCTGACCACCGAAGTCGATGTGGCATTTTTCCGTTTTCGACGCTCTACAAGGTAACTCAATGACACGCGGAGACTTTTACATTCTTGCCGGGCAAACTCAAAATGACCAGTGGGTGTTTGTCGGAAAGCTGGTTGAGCAAATCACCCGCAAGCACCACCAAGTGCTGATTCAAGTAAGCAACCAAGCCGAAGCAGAGGCCTTGGATGTATTTTTGTGGACCTTCAAACCCGATGCCTTTATTCCGCATGCGTTATTGAACGCCAGCGATGCACCTGCAGATTGCCCTGTGAGTATTGGTTGGCTGCCTAATAACCACGGCCATCATCACGATGTATTAATCAATCTTTGCGAAAAACTGCCAGAATTTTTTAGTCGTTTTGAACGCTTGGTAGAGGTAGTTATCCAAACCGATAATGTGCTTAACTACTCACGCGAGCATTACCGTTTTATGAAAGATCGTGGTTATTTAATCGAGCACAAAGACATGAGAATGCGATGAGGGGCGGCTGTTTATGAGTAACAATGAAGATCCAAAAAAATTACTGGCCGAACTAGAACGATTGCAACGTGTGCTAGATTCAAATTCTCATCGCGTGCCTGATGAAGACAATATTCCTGTGTTGGAAGATTTATTCGACCACAGCATTCCGGTGCTTAATGATTCTATTCATAACAACCAAGCGTCCGTTGGTTTTAGGCAAGATATCGCTTCTGCTGCGGGACTTTATAGCACTAAATCGACTGGCTCTAAATCGACTAGCACTGCATCGTCCAACACTGCATCGATGATAGATATTCCGGTGTTAAGGGATATCGCAGATATTCAACCGGCCCCCGTTTACAAACCCAAGCCCGTGTTTCAATCGCAGCCTGCTAATCAATTCAAGTCCGAGGCTCAAGCCAAAACCGCGTCTCAGATAAAACCAGCGCCTGAGTTAAAACCTGCACCTCAGTTAAAACATGAGACCCAAACTAAGCCTTTTGTCACGGCCGAAGCAGCGCCTAAGCAAGAAATTAAACCAGCACCGAAGCAAGAAGTTAAACCCGAACCGAAACCCACTATCAGCAGCAAACATGCCGAAATTGGTGCAGCCATGAGCGAAACCAACTCATCGCTAAGCGCCCTCAATAAACGCGAGCGTTTAATTGATGAACTGGTTGAAGAAATGATGCCGATGATCAAAAGCAGCCTGCGCGCGCGCATCCGCAAAATGCTCGACGAAGACTGATCGAACACATTATTCGTCCTCATTATTGCTAACCCAACCCTTCCTATTGGTTCTCTTTTCAGCGCTACTCATATCCGACAACGCAGTCCATAGCAGAGTCCTGACAAGCAGGCACAAATTCCGCTATAATCTCCGCCATTTTTAACACTTCATTTTTCTGGGCTGGCCCATGCTGTTAGCCCGCATCGACTTGAGTAGCAGCAACGACCATGGATAAAACCTACAAGCCCGGCGCAATCGAACAAACTTGGTACCAAGAGTGGGAA
>JARGOI010000233.1 GCA_029212275.1 Thalassolituus sp. | reverse complement strand
ACCGTCACTGATTTCGCCAAATTACGCGGCTGGTCGACGTCGGTGCCTTTAATCACGGCCACGTGGTAGCTGAGTAACTGCAACGGCAAGGTGTACACAATTGGTGCAATGATGTCGTCGCAATGAGGCACCGCCATCACTTTCATGTTGCTTTCGGGGCGAATTTTCGCGTCTTCATCGGCAAACACAAACAACTCGCCGCCACGAGCTCGAACTTCTTCGATGTTGGATTTTAGCTTTTCGACTAAGTCGTTGTTCGGAGCCACAACCACAATCGGCATTTCGGAATCGATCAGCGCCAATGGGCCATGTTTCAGTTCGCCTGCGGCGTAAGCTTCGGCGTGAATATATGAGATTTCTTTAAGCTTCAGCGCCCCTTCCATGGCGATGGGATACTGATCGCCGCGTCCCAAAAATAATGCGTGTTGTTTTTCGGCAAAGTGCTCGGCCAATGCTTCGATATCTGAGTCCATGGCCAGTGCTTTTTCTACTAAGCCCGGTAATAGTGTGAGCGCTGCAGCAATGCGCTGCTCCGTTTCCAGACTCATGTTGCGACCACGCCCGAGCGCCACGGTAAGCAGCAACAGAGCAACCAATTGCGTGGTAAAGGCTTTGGTCGAGGCAACGCCAATTTCGGTGCCTGCACGCGTCATTAGCGCCATATCCGATTCACGCACCAACGACGAACCGGGTACGTTACACAAGGTGAGTGAGCGTTTAAATCCCAATGCTTTAGCCAAACGTAATGCGGCCAGCGTGTCGGCAGTTTCACCACTTTGGGAGATGGTTACTAATAACGTATTGGGACGGACTACGGATTTTCGATAACGAAACTCGGAAGCAATTTCAATGTTACAAGCAATGCCAGCGAAGTCTTCGATCCAGTAGCGTGCAGTCATCCCGGCATGGTAACTGGTGCCACAGGCAATGATTTGCACTTGATCAATGTCGCTTAAATCCCCTAATGCTTCTAGATTAAGTTTGCCGCCCACTAAGCGGCCTTCTAAGGTGTTGGCAATGGCACTGGGTTGTTCGTAGATCTCTTTCAGCATGTAGTGGCGGAATTCACCTTTGTCACCGGCATCGTGTTCGACGTTACTTTCGCTGGCCGCGCGTTCGACTGGTGCATTGTCGACATCAAAAATACGAACGTCAGAACGGGTGATTTCTGCAACATCACCTTCTTCTAGGTAAGCAAACTTGCGGGTAACGGGCAGTAGCGCTAATAAATCGGAGGCAATAAAATTTTCACCGATGCCATAACCCACCACTAAAGGACTGCCTGAACGAGCGACAATCATACGTTCGGGGTGTTTGCGATCTATCACCACCATACCGTACGCGCCAGCTAGCTGAGTTCGAGCTGCCATGACGGCGCTCAGTAAATCATTGTTGTTATTCTCGTTATGAAGCTCTCGCTCGACTAAATGCGCGATCACTTCGGTGTCGGTTTGCGAGCTAAAGACATAGCCTTGTTCTTTTAAAATGCTACGTAAGGCTTCATGATTTTCGATGATGCCGTTGTGTACTACGGCAATGTCACCCGATACGTGAGGATGTGCGTTGATTTCGGATGGTTCACCGTGGGTAGCCCAGCGTGTATGAGCAATGCCGGTGCCGCCGGGAACAGGTGATTCGGCGACGGCTTCGGTTAATGATTGTACTTTGCCCATGCGGCGCACGCGCTGTAATGCGTGTGAGTCGCTAATAATTGCCACGCCCGCAGAGTCGTAACCTCGATATTCGAGACGACGCAGTCCCTCTAATAAAATTTCGACTACGTCACGTTGAGCAACTGCTCCAACTATGCCACACATATCAATATGCTCCTTCACAAGCGGCGATCAATACTCGCACGCCTTGTTGTTCTATTTGTTGGCGTGCATCCTTGGGGATGTCCGCATCGGTGATTAAGGTATCGATTTTGCTCCAAGGCAATTCGAGATTAGGAATTCGTCGTCCCAGTTTATCTGTTGTCGCCAATACGATGACTTCGCGCGCTGACTCAGCCATGACTTGGCTGAGACCAAATAATTCATTAAAAGTCGTCGTGCCGCGTTGCGGATCGAGCCCATCACAGCCAATGAAAAGCTGATCAAAATCGTACGATTGCAGTACTTGCTCAGCAATTTGCCCTTGTAATGAATGGGTTTGGTTATCCCAAGTGCCGCCGGTCATAAGCAATGTCGGCGATGGTGTTAAGGCCAATACGGCTTGAGCGGTTCGCATCGAATTAGTCATCACCATTAACCCTTCGACATGGGCAAGGTGAGGAATCATCGCCGTCGTGGTGGTGCCAAAATCAATTAAAATGCGACTATGGTCGTTTACTTGCTGACCGGCGAGTTGACCAATTGCAAACTTTCGGTTCGAAACTTTAGGCTCAGCAGAATGTAATCCTGATGATGCACTGTTGGAGGTTGCGGATTGTTCGCGGGGATGCTCTTTGAATTGTTCGCGTTGAAGCGGTAATCGTTGCGCACCGCCATACCGACGAATTAACAAACCATCACGTTCTAAAACGCTAAGATCTTTGCGAATAGTGACTTCTGAAGTATGTAGTTGCTTTGATAAAGACTCTACTTGAACCAGTCCAGTGCGATTTAATTCGGTGAGAATGGTTTGATGACGCAAACTGGCAGAAGGGCGTGGCATAGTGATTATTGAGTTTCGTTTCGTAATTAAAGGATGGTAATTTAAACGAACTAGTTTCGAAACGCAAAAATCTAAATGACGTATCGTTAGATCAGAAAATTATTATCAGTTGTTTTAAGCGACAATGCATTGATTGCGACCTGCGCCCTTAGCTGCGTACAAAGCTTCATCGGCACGATTGAACACGGTTTCTGGCGCTTCCAGCGGTCGAAATTCACTAATACCAAACGACATGGTGATGGGAATAAGCTCACCTTTATATTTTATGGTGGCTGATTCTATTTTGGCACGCGCTTTCTCTGCGATAGCGAGTGCTTCTTGAGAGCTGGTTTGGGGTAGCAAAACAACAAATTCTTCACCACCATAGCGAGCCACAAAATCGTGAGGACGCAGCGATTTTCTAATCACTTTGGCCAATAATTGCAGGACCTTATCGCCGGTCAAATGACCAAAGGTGTCGTTAATTTTCTTAAAATGATCAACGTCGCACATAATCATTGCCAACGAGGTCCCTGAGCGACTGCGGTTGAGCAGCTCTTCATCAAGGCGAACTTGATAAGCGGCACGATTAGGCAAACCCGTCAGATGATCTTGAGTGGCTTGCTGCTTTTGCGCCTCAATAATTTTTCGTGCTTGAGAGGCCTCGGCTTCCATTTCTGACAACCTGGCTTGAAGAGCTTGAAGCTGATCCGCTAAGCGAATTTCTCGTTCACTTTCTAACTTCTGGTAGTGCTCCATTGCTTGCACAATGGTTGTTAAATGATCTTTGACGCTTGTGCCCAATTCTCCCAAATCGCCCAAACCATGAACCACAGAGCGAATGTCGTCGATTTGATCTCGTACCATGGCATCGAGATCGAGCCGCGCTTTTTCTCGTTCATTTTGCCCTTGGTTCGCATCACTGACCATAAATTGGATGGCACCAAGGCGTTTATCCAAACTTAGCAAGAACTTCTCAAACTCCTGCTGACCGTTGCCAAGACATTCCAATAAAAACTGCGACGTGTCTTCGAGCAGAGGCGCTATCTCGTGGGGTTTTGAGCAATCGGAGAGGCGCTGGTACAAGGTGCCCGCGCGACTTTCTAAGCGTTCAGGAATGATTAAGCGGGTGATAAGGCCAACAAGTGTCTCGGCAATGTCATTCGACATTGTTTCTAATTCGGAAGGCGATAGCTCGTTATGGCCTGATACATTGCTAGTTATGTTGTTCTTTGTTAGCTCGCTAGCAACTTGGGTCTGCTCGTTAGAAGTGGAGGGATCTATTCTATTTTTACGCTTCCACCATGTGTTTGCGTTTTTGGAAGATTCAGCGCTGCTCGATTGGCTCTCTGCTTCGACTTCTGTATTAAGCTTTGCGATATTTTGTAATACCGACGCCCAACCATTGAGTTGGCGCGAGTAGCCAGCCCATGTCTGTAAGTCCTTTGGGGCTGATTTTCTTAATGTTCTCACCTTATTGTGGAGCATCTCTGGCATAGGCAAATCGGCTAACTGAGTGCCCATGATGGCTATTTTTTCACTCAGTCCTGTCGCCTGTATCTCGCATTGATTGCCAAAGGTATGGAGAATTTTCTCCAGAACATTGAGGTGCGGTTTAATACTGTCATCGTCACTTCTAAGAGCACCGCGTAAGCCTTTCAGTGCCTCATCAACACTCTCAGATTGCCCTTCTGCAAGCAAAGAGGTAATGGTCAAGCCACGGCGCAGTTCGTTGTTACTTTCGCCGATAGATTGCGCTATTTGCTCGTGCTGCTCTTGCATCAAGTTCATTTTGGCTAGCCATTTATCATCGTTATCTGACATGTCTCTTTGCGCCGCCATTTATGCTTCTTTTCAACTAGGGTTTTTTCTAAGTGTAGAAAAGATTTGAATTTTTGCAGAATAAAAATAGGAAAAAGGCGAGAGGCTAGGATGGATATCTAGAGAAAATAGTCTTATGAGGCCAAAGCATTAGAAAGAAAGTACTTGGGGCAATATTCATTTAAAAAAACTAAAAAGCCTCTGATCTAATCGATGTAGAGTCAGAGGCTAAGTTTTAAGATAAATTTTAGTACGTAATGCTTACCAAAAATTATTTACGTTCTTCAGCGATTAAGAAATTAAGCACTTTAATCATATTTTCGCCGCTGCCAGCCATGGAAGGACTGGTGACGTAGCGACCATT
>JARGOI010000232.1 GCA_029212275.1 Thalassolituus sp. | reverse complement strand
TCGGGGAAGATTTATTAATGCGTAGTGAAAGTCGTTTTGTCTTAGAAAACAAAGCAGACTTTATTCAGGACTTAAAAGCTATTTCTTCTGATTCCAAATTGATTAATAAAATTGATTCACAGGCGAGTACATTAGGCTTAATTCGAGTGAATAGCAATACAGCAAAGAATGTATTTAATGGGAAGGATGGTATTTCATATGACTATAACTATCTTGCTAATAAAGTAATTGCCAGTTCTGAGTTAATTGATTTCTTAGGTACTAGATGGGCAATTATCACTGAAATACATAATGATGAAGCACTTTTACCTATTGCTCAAATGCGCTCGAAGCTTATTCGAAATTCGACACTCATGATTGCATTAATGCTGCTGATCACCACAATGATCGGATGGTTGCTCGGCAACAGAGTCACCAAACCAATAAATGAATTTATTAATAAGCTTAAATATATTTCACAAAATAGTGATTTAACAGCACGTTTTAATACATCTACATCGAGTGAGATATCGCAGTTAGGTAGAGCCATGAATCTACTGTTAGAAAAGTTAGAAGGTATGATGTTTGACATTTCAAGTGTGTCTGACAAGCTCAACCAAAAGTCCATAACACTAGAAGCACTGAGCAATACTTCGCTAGATAAAGTGAGTCAGTACAAAAATTCAGCATCCTCTGCAAGTGCCACTTCTGCAACATCTGGAGTTAGAGCATGGATATCTGAGGTAGTTGGTAACTCGGAAGAGATTGCTCAAACAATGGGGCTTACACGCGCAAAGGTCGAAGACAGTCACGCAGAATCTGAGCAAGCTAGAATGTGCATTGGGAGTTTGCAAAATACCATGATTGAATCGATGAAGAGTATGGAATTACTTGTAATAGAAAGTGACAGTGTTGGCGACGTACTGGACGTTATTCAAAATATCGCTGAACAAACCAATCTTTTAGCGTTAAATGCAGCCATCGAGGCTGCTCGTGCCGGAGATCAAGGACGTGGGTTTGCCGTAGTAGCAGATGAAGTCAGAACCCTAGCTCGACGAACAGGGAACAGCACCGAAGAAATACGTAAAAAAATTGAAGCACTGCAGAAACAAGTTGCAGGCATGCAGTTGGCACTCAAACAAGGTGAAAAAGATACCAAACAGTCTCTTGAGAAAGTCGAACTCACCGAAATTAAAATGTCCGATGTTATAGAACTAGTGAATAAAGTAGCCAGTATGACCACACAAGTGTCTGCAGCGGCTGAAGAACAAGATGTGGTGACCACTGAAATCGATAAGAATACTGCTCAAATCTTCGAGTTGTCTGGCGACATATCATCGTCTGCAGTGGATATTAGTGATAGCAGCCAAGAGCTAAAGAGTTTATCCGAAAGCATAGCGAGTAAGCTAAATAGTTTTATCTTCCAACGTTCAGGTTGAGTATATTATTTTAAATAACGTCGATAATGAGAAGAAGCATTGTAAAGACAAATCATCGTGGTTTCGATCAATGTCATCAATGCAAACCAGACCTTCGTAGTTTGGCTCAAAATACGGCGTTACTGTCATTTTTAAGATACCCTATAGAATCGCTTTTGGATTTTTATATGGCATTCGAAAAATGACTCTTACCGCCCCTTCCACTGAAGATTTTTTAATCGCGACCAAACACTGCGAACTCCATGCATTACAGCAGTTACTGATCAACTGCGGATTGGTCACCAAAGTCACCGAATTAATTCACGAAGTTCAACGTGAGCGCGGACTGTCCAATACATTCATAGTGTCTAAAGGGCTGCGCTTTGGCTCACAACTTAATCAAGAATTTGTTGCGGCTACCTCTGCGATAGACAGTTTTAAAAATGTGTTATCGACATTAGATCTTAACAATTGCCCTTCCAGCTCTGCACGATTATTTTCCAGTCTTGCGTTTGTTTTACATTGTTTAGATGGCCTAACAACTCATAGAGAAAGCGTCAGTGAGGGCAATGTTGATGCCACGGAAAATACTCGGTTTTACACGCGCTTAATTGCAGGATTGCTGACAGTGGTGTTTGAAGCTGCTGATATTTCCAGTGATCCAGACATTACTAGAGCACTGGTGGCCATGTTCAATTTTGTCCAAGGTAAAGAGTACGCAGGACAAGAGCGAGCTTGGGGGTTGATTGGTTTTACTTCAGGAACATTTAGCACAGCTATTCAAGAACGCCTGCGCGCACTGCAAGAATCGCAAGAGCGCTGCTTAACTATTTTTAATGATTTCACCCATACGGTTGCAGGTGCCCTGTGGCGTCAGCATGAACAAAGTGAGGCAACAGAAGAACTGGGGCGTCTGCGAAAGCTTATTGAACGCTACAACGAAGGCAATAGCTTACCCACCAGCATAAGCGAAGTTTGGTACGCGGTATCAACAGCACGCATTGATCAGATGCAAATGGTAGAAAGAGAACTGGCAAAAGACTTACTTGAACGCGCTGCAGAAAAAACATGCCAAGCTGAAGAAGATTTACGCTTACACCACGACAATCTGAAGGAATTAGCCAACGTTGAATCACCACCCTCTGCGCCACTGTCTCTATTAAGCGATTCAAGCAGTGATCCTACCGTCAAGGTTACTTCTGGCTCGAGTGCAGCATATGCTCGATCAATATTCGAATTAGTCCAAAGTCAGGCCAAACGCCTCAAAAAAGCCAGTGATGAATTGTCTGAAGCGCGACAAGCACTGGAAGAGCGAAAACTGATTGATAAAGCCAAAGGGATACTCATTCAAACTCACGGAATTGGTGAGGAAGAGGCTTATAAGCAGTTACGACAATCGGCCATGGATAATAACAAACGTATTGTCGATATCGCTGCCAACATTATCAGTGTGTCTGTTATGTTGAAACCCAAGTAGCTTTATAAAAAGTAGCTTTACAGAAGCACTTTATAAATAATTAATCAGGATTTTTTGGAGACCTCTGACAATGATTCTGTGGCTATCAAATAACAGTTTTCTATCGGACTAAAGTTATCTTCAGCAAGCTACTGAATAGTGGGTGGCGTTCTCGCTAAATCACTCCCCCCAATTGGGACTTCCATAAGATTGCTGCCTTGACGAGTGGGCTGATTCACCATTTCGTCATAAGCACTTTGATGCCTCAACACCATTTTTTTAACCGGTAAGCTGGTAAACAACGCCTGCATCTCAAGCTTATTAGTACTTTTTAATAATTTCCCTTTGCTATCACACACAATACGTTCTTGGTCATCAATCATGATCGACGCTTGATACAAAGATAAATCGAGAGAATGGATAATAACTTTCTCAATTGACGGAAGGGCTCTAACTTCTTTCATACTGATTTTCATGATGTGTTTCTCCCTCAAATTTTCTAAAGTCTATCACTATTTTGTATCAGTATTGTATAGGTTTTTATGAATACTTGCTGCCAAACACGTCACTGGCAAGAGAGGCACGACAGGGTTATTTACGGCCTTAGGTTAAAATCAATCATTTTGACGTGTTCGTTTGATGAATCTGGCATCACAATCAGCATTCACCAACGAAAAAATGCTGTAGTAACGCTCTTTATTTTTGATGTAGCTGACGACTTCTTTATCACGACTGGGGTGATGTTTTTTCAACACATGCGTTGGATGAAACACCTCACCTTGGCTTTTAAAGAAAGCCAATGCCAACGCGTCTGATGCCTCTTTCGCTTTGAAATCTGGGCATTCGGGCAGCGCCAAAATTTCAGAGCTGACCAGCAATGAAAATAGCAATACAGAGACAACAAGGCGTTTAGAAAATTTATCACAACTAGGCATCATCATTATTCTGTGTTCAAACAAAAAATTGTTTGTTAAGTGTAGACGCCCGAGTCAAAAGGACACAAGTACGGAAAAATAGACAAAACTCACAAACAAAAAAAACCGCAGACAAAGCTGCGGTCAAGGAAGAATCCTTCAAAACAAGGTAAAGCCTGCTGGCAGCAGTATTATTCGTCGCTACCGAAGATTCCTAAAATCTGTAACAAGCTCAAGAACAAGTTATAGATAGATACATAAAGAGTAACAGTAGCTGAGATGTAGTTCGTTTCACCGCCATGAACGATCGCACTGGTTTGATAAGCGATCAAGCCACTCATCAACACAACAAACATAGCCGATACTGCAAGCCCCAAAGCTGGGATAGCAAAAAATATATTGGCGATTCCAAGACCGAAGGCCACTAGGATACCGACAAACAATGTTTTGCCCATATTGCTTAAGTCTTTACCCGTGGTCAGTACCCAACCAGACATACCTACGAAAATTAACCCTGTTAGACCAAGTGCGGTGGCAATTGTAGAAGTACCACCGGGAAGCTGAGCGTACATTGATAAGATCGGGCCCAAGGTCAAGCCCATGAAGCCGGTCAAAGCAAATGTAAACACTAAGCCCATACCACTGTTCTTAGTTTTTTCTACGGCAAATAATAAGCCGTAAAAGCCAACGAGGGTAATGATTATCCCAGGGTGCGGCAAATTGAACGCCATGGATAGCGCTGCGGTACCTGCACTGAATAACAATGTCATTGCCAACAAAGCATAGGTATTGCGAAGTACTTTCTGGCTATCCGCACTGATACGATTATCAAATACGGAACCTTGGGCACCGCGATCACTCTGATTTGCTGAGATAACCTGTGCAACAGGTTCTTTATCAGAACGTTGTGAATTATATGGGTCTGGACGATTCATGTGAGTCTCCTTTTTTGAGTCTTAAGCCATTGTATAGACTTGTTTCAAGAAATAATATTCGTATTATGTTTACCTTAAACTTCGGAATTTTCGAACAATATGAGCCGATTCAATTACAA
>JARGOI010000231.1 GCA_029212275.1 Thalassolituus sp. | reverse complement strand
TGGAGTTGGCATCTTAAATTAAACGGTGATGCACTTCGGAGTTGAATCCGCGAAAGTATAAATCTCACAGATTTTGAAAAAGTGATGTTTTACTTGGTAGCTATTAAACGTGTAAGAAGTTAAGGCATTGTCTTTTATATTAGGTTTTAGCTTATCAATAGGGACGGTGAACACAGAAATCAACTCACCTTTTATGACACATTGAACAATTGCAACGTAAGTCTTCGGTGATTTCTTTACTTTCAAATTGATACGTAATTGCACCGCAGTGGCAAGCGTAGAGTAGTTTATAGTAACTCTTTTTTAATTTAAGTTGTGATTGAAAAAGATAATGGAAGCCGAAGCTTCTATTTTTAACAAACAAGACTATAAATTATAGATGCTTAAAACACGATCTCCAGCTTTGTATTCATTTTCAATGGTATTTCTATAGTCAATATTATAATAGTATAAATCGTCTTTCTTGCTTTGGGGTAGTGTCAAAGGGAAGTCTGGTAAGTCATTGGTATTAACCAATTCAACATATATTCCTTCAGCAGAATTTCCTAAGTTACTGTCCAAATAATAATTATAATACACATTAGTATTGGTGTTTCTGTCACTCGAATCAAACTCTAAAAAGATATAGGCTAAATCTAATCCAGCCATCGAAGATGCGGGGTGGTTGATTGTTAGTGATTGTTCATCTTGAGCATAAACTAAATCGTCTAAATTTGTTTTAGCAGGCGGTGTTGATAATTCGTTATTATTATCAGGAGTAGAGACATAGCGTTTATAGCTAGAGTCTTCATGAAAATACCAATTTTCAACATAAAAATCGTTAGTTACTCGCTTATTTGTAGGGATAATGATGTTATGTTTGCCTGCTAAATCATTGCTAGAGATACCTAAACCTAATGGTCCGCTATCATCATTTTCGTTATATGCAAGTGCGTAATCAAACTCCTCATTTTCTGGCGCTGCTGTGTAATCTGCTACTGAGGAATAAGTTGTATTAGTAAAATCAATATTAATTACGTCCCCGTCTTCTAGATTCAATCCTGTACGCTTATAAAAAAAGGCGGTGCCATCATCTTTTCTATAGCCAGCAGCCATGATGGTACGTGGGAGTTGTTTACTCGTTAAACCTACACTTACATTACTGGAAATATATGTGGTATCCGAAACGACAAAATCCACTGTAGATATATCGGCGTTGTTAAAACTCACAGTAATACTTGGTAGTTCGTCATCTCTCCGGCAATAATCAAAGGTAACAGATTGGTCAGAAGTAATGTAATACTTAGTTGTTGTTACATCGTAATCGGTAACATTTGTAGAGCTCGTAGAGTCGCAAACAGAAATAAATGTAACGGGGTCTTCGGGATTGTTAATAGTGATGTTTTGTGGGGCTAATTTAAGCTTTTCCCAATCACCCTCACCCATCTTAATAGCGGCGTACTCAAGATTCGTGGCATCGATAGAATAGGTTGGTTTTCTGTTAGGTGAGTTATCTGTACTAGTAGCACCATTCTCTGATGAACCAGAGCTAGAGCCGCCACCGCCCCCACACCCGAATAAAATAGCGGCGAATGGTAGTGTTAATAAAAGTTTGTTCATGACAATTCCTTTGCACTCTCAAAAAATAAATAACAAGTACTATTGAGAGATGAGACAGTCCTTGTCTAAAATTTTCCCTGCCAGCGTTATGGTCTGACAGGGATTTACTCGTCGTTGAATTACTGCACCGAAATTACAGCACCGATATATCCGCAATACCGATAAACAATCCCTGCAGCTGTTTCAACAACGCCAAGCGATTATTTTTAACGGCGTCGTCATCGGCCATGACCATTACGTTATCGAAGAAGGCATCCACTGCGGTGCGCAAGCCAGCCAACTCATTTAACGCGGCGCTGTAGTCGGCGTTTGCCATCAGCGGCGTCAGTGCGGTTTGTTTCGCAGCCACTTCTCGCGCGAGGATTTGTTCTTCGGCTTGTTGCAGCAGTTCAGTATTCACTGTTGCTTCTACGCTCTCACCACCACTCTTAGCCAGAATGTTGGAAACACGTTTATTGGCAGCGGCGAGCGCTTGGGCGGCTTCTAATTTACCAAAGGTAAATACCGCTTGTACGCGACGGTTAATATCCAACGCATTGGTTACGCCCAGTGCGCGTACAGACTGGAACACACCGGTAGGAATGTTTTCGTCTTGATACCAAGCGCTGAAACGATCTAACAGGTATTCAGTGAGCGTTGCTTTGGTATCGGCGCGCAGTTCGGTGGCCCATTTGTTCGCCAAGGCCCAATCAATTAAGTCGCCAAGATCGATGTTAATTTGCTTTTCAACCAGCAAACGCAATACACCTAACGAAGCGCGACGCAATGCAAATGGATCTTTCGAACCGGTTGGATATTGGCCAGTACCAAACAAGCCAACCAGGCTATCGAGACGATCGGCTAAAGCGATCAGCGTACCAGTTTGTGTCGCCGGTAAAGCATCGCCAGCGAACGCAGGCATGTATTGCTCAACCATCGCGGCAGCGACGTCTGCTGGCTCGCCATCGTGTTCGGCATAGTATTTACCAGCCAACCCTTGCAGGTCGGTAAACTCAGTGACCATGTTCGAGACAAGATCGTTTTTGCACAGGTGCGCAGCACGTTGAACCAGCGCCACATCGGCACCAATCTGCTCAGCAATTTTGCTGGCTAGGGCACTGATACGACGGGTTTTGTCGGCAGTCGAACCAAGACCATTCACCCAGACCACGTTTTCCAGTTTCGGGAAACGGCTGGCCAATGGGTTTTTACGATCGGTATCCCAGAAGAAAGCGGCATCGGATAAACGCGGACGAATCACCTTCTCGTTTCCCGAGATCACTTGCTGTGGATCTTTGCTTTCTATGTTGGCGATGGTGATGAAGTTTGGCAGCAGTTTGCCGTCTTTCATTACGTGAAAGTATTTTTGGTGCTCTTTCATTGAAGACACTAAAGCTTCTGGCGGTACGCGCAGGAAGTCTTCATCAAACGACCCAGCCAATGCCACCGGCCATTCATTTAAGGCGGTGACTTCGTCTAATAAGTCGTCGCTGATAACGGCTTCGCCACCCAGTTTTTTACCTTCGGCCGTGACTTGTTCTTTGATCAAAGTACCGCGTTCACTGAAGCTCGCCATCACATAGGCAGCGCGTAACTTGTCTTGGTATTCTGACGGGTGCTTAATAACGATATCGCCCGGCGCATGGAAGCGGTGACCACGGCTGGTATTGCCGGCTTTTAAGCCAAGCACTTCGGCATCGACGACATCGTTGCCAAACAGCATGACTAACCACTGTACTGGACGCACGAATTCAATACGCGACGAACCCCAGCGCATGCGCTTAGGAATCGGCAACTTATCTAAGCTGTTTTGCACAATCGCGGCCAACAGCTCAGTGGTGTTCTTGCCTTTGATCGTACGTTCGAGCATCAGCTTACCGGCATTCTTTGGGTCAGAATCCGGCGCTGTTTTTAATTCAGACGCATCGGCACCGGCGCGGGCGGCGAAACCCAACGCGGCTTTGGTTGGCTTGCCATCGGCATCAAAAGCGATGTTTGCTGGCGGGCCGTACAGAACTTCTTCTTGATCGGCTTGCTGCTCAGGTAACTCGGCAATGCGCACAGCTAAACGACGTGGCGCGGCGAATTGTTCAATCGCACCCATGTTCAAACCGGCGTCTTTTAAACCTTGTTCAATGCCTTGAGCAAACGCGTTGGACAGATTTTTAAGCGCTTTCGGTGGCAGCTCTTCGGTGCCTAGCTCTACTAAGAAATCACGAGTGCTCATTATTTTTTCTCCTGCTGGGCAGCGTCTTTATCGGCTTTTTTCGCCTTGGCTGCTTCGTACTTAGCTAATACTTCGGCGCGGTTTGCTTCGGTCGCCAATGGGAAGCCTTTCTCCGCACGGCTGTTGAAGTAAGCTTCGGCAACCGAGCGCGCTAACGTACGTACACGCAAGATATAGCCCTGACGCTCAGTCACAGAAATGGCGCCGCGAGCATCCAGTAGGTTAAAGGTATGCGAGCCTTTCAATACCTGCTCGTAAGCGGGTAGCGGCAAGCCAACGTCGATCAGACGTTTGCAGTCTTTCTCGTATTGGTCGAAGGCTTTGAATAAGAAATCGACATCGGCGTGTTCGAAGTTATAGGCCGATTGCTCCACTTCGTTTTGATGGAACACATCGCCATAGGTCACGGCTTTGCCGTCTGGGCCGTAGGTCCAAACTAAGTCGTAAACAGAATCCACTTCTTGCAGGTACATGGCGATACGCTCAAGACCATAAGTGATTTCGCCGGTTACTGGGAAACATTCCAAACCGCCAACTTGCTGGAAGTAAGTGAACTGAGTCACTTCCATACCGTTTAGCCACACTTCCCAGCCCAAACCCCACGCGCCAAGAGTGGGGGATTCCCAGTTGTCTTCCACGAAACGAATATCATGAACCAAAGGATCAACGCCCATTACGCGCAGTGACTCAAGATACTTTTCTTGAATATCCACTGGGTTTGGCTTCATCACCACCTGAAATTGGTAGTAATGCTGCAAGCGGTTCGGGTTTTCACCATAACGGCCATCGGTTGGACGGCGGCTTGGCTGCACGTAAGCAGAACTCCAGTTTTCTGGGCCAATAGCACGCAAAAACGTCGCGGTATGGAAGGTTCCAGCACCCACCTCCATATCCAGCGGCTGGTTGATTACACAGCCCTGTTCGGACCAGTATTCCTGCAAGGCAGCAATTAAGCCTTGGAATGTTTTGACGTTATGGCGACTCTGACTCACAGCGATAATCCTGTTACGTTTGGTGCAAAATGAAGCGT
>JARGOI010000230.1 GCA_029212275.1 Thalassolituus sp. | reverse complement strand
TATATTCAATTTCGCATGAACCTTACCCTTGGAAGCAAATGTTTGCTAACCAAGCCGATTTGCACAAATACACCAATAAGGTGATTGATAAATACGGCTTGCGTGAAAAAACTGAAATGAACTGCAACGTCGCGAAAATTGAGTGGCAGGAAGATATTAAGCAATGGCATGTCCATGTCGATGGCGGTGAGGTGTATGAAGGTCAATTCGTCATCAATGCGTCAGGCCCTCTAAGCACACCAGTTATTCCTGATTTCAAAGGTCGCGATACTTTTAAAGGTAAGTCTTTTCATAGCAACGACTGGGATCAAAATTACGATTACAAAGGCAAACGAGTTGCGGTTATTGGTAGCGGAGCCAGTGCGGCGCAAATTATTCCAGCCATCGCCGCCGATGTTGCACATTTAGATGTATTTCAAAGAACACCGCATTGGGTGTTGCCCCGCCATGAGAAAGTGTTTAAGTCATGGGAACGTGCCTTACTGAAAAATAAATTTATTTATAAAATGCTGCGATGGTATATCTATTGGTCGCTCGAAATGCGAGTGATCGGTTTTAAATACTCGCCTTTTGCATTGAATAAATTGGCGCAAAATCCAGCCAAAAAACACATAGAAAAGCAGATCAAAGATCCAGTGCTGCGCGAAAAAGTCACACCAGATTACACCATTGGTTGTAAGCGTATTATTCTTTCCAATACCTTGTACCCTGCATTTTGTCGTGACAACGTCACCCTGCACAGTAAAGACGATGGTATTGGTGAAATCACTGAGACCGGCATTATCACCTCAAACGGTGAAAAGATAGATTTAGATTTGATCGTCTATTCTACTGGCTACGATGCCACCGACGGTGTGGTTTCCTATCCTGTTATTGGTCGCAACGGTGCCACCTTGGCGGATTTCTGGAGTGAATTTCCTCGGGCCTATTTAGGAACCACTATTCCCGAATGTCCGAATCTGTTTATGGTTACTGGCCCCAATACCGGTATCGGTCATACTTCGGCCATTTTTGTGATTGAAGCTCAGATGAACTACATCATGAATTCGATAAATAAAGTAGATAAAGGCGGTGCCCAGACTGTTGAAGTTAAGGCGCAAGCAGAAGATAAGTACACCACGCTGATTCATTCAGAAATGAAGAAAACGGTTTGGCATCACGGTGGTTGCAGCAGCTGGTATAAAAGTAAAAATGGTAATGTTATCGCTATGTTTCCGGGCTTTAGTTTTACCTATTACCGTTGGGCCGATAAATTCCGAGCTGATGATCATGTCATTGCGTAATCGGAAGTCATTATTTTACTCAAACAAGTAAGAAGACAACCGACCTCGCTTAAGTAGATTAAATAATTTTTTTTAAATAAATATTCCAAGACAGTTTCAAACTCAAAAATGAGGACTGAAGATGAAAGAACTTAAGAATAAAGTGGCTGCGATTACCGGTGCAGGATCAGGTATTGGGCGTGCTTTGGCGATAGAATTAGCTAAAGATGGATGTCATGTCGCCCTGTCAGATGTTAATGAAGCTGGCTTAAAAGAAACCGTTGCCTTGCTTGCATCTTATTCGGTAAAGGCCACTACCAGTATTTTGGATGTCTCAAATAAAGATGCATTTTATGCATGGGCCGATCAAGTTGTGGCTGATCATGGCAAAGTAAATATTATCATTAATAATGCTGGCGTTGCTTTGGCAGGAACCGTTGCCGAACTGTCGATCGAAGATTATGAATGGATTATGAACATTAACTTTTACGGAGTTTTGTACGGCACCAAAGCTTTTATGCCTTATCTTGAGCAAGCTGGTGAAGGTCATATTGTGAATATCTCTAGTATTTTTGGTTTGGCATCGCAACCACTAATGTCCGGCTACAATGCCAGTAAATTTGCCGTACGTGGTTTAACTGAGTCTCTGCGACAAGATTTAGAAATGTCTAACTCGAAGGTCAGTTGTACCTGCGTGCATCCTGGTGGTATCAAGACTAATATTGCTCAGTCGACGCGTTTCAACGACAACGCGAGTCAAGTGACAGGTGCTACCGCAGAGGAATCGAAAAAAGAGTTTGAACGAGCTTTTATTAATACCCCAGAAAAAGCCGCTAAAACGATTGTTAATGGAATTAAAAAGAATAAACGCCGTGTTCTTATTGGTCCCGATGCCAAGCTGTTTGACTTGATGGTGAGAATATTACCCAGTGCCTATCAAAAAATAATTGTGAGCGCGATGAAATCTCAAGTGAAAAATCTCAGTAAAAAGAAATCAGCATAACGAAGCAGTAACATTTAAACTAAGCTTATTTCATATTGAACTAAGCATCTAATGCCTTGCCAAAAAATCAAGTTTTTTGTGCAGGGCATTTTTTATGAGTGAAAAAAATACCTCTTCAACAGCGTATCGCATCGAGCACGACAGTATGGGCGATGTTAATGTCCCTGAACATGCACTTTATGGTGCTCAAACGCAACGTGCTATCGATAACTTTACCATTGCTAATCGCCCCATGTCGAAGCCATTTGTTGTTGCTTTGTTGCAGCTGAAACGTGCAGCTGCCATTGCCAATGCTGAGTTAGATAATATTCACACAGATATAGCCAAAGCCATTGTGAGTTCGGTGGATCAATTGTTGGCTGATCCCGATATGATGGTGAGTTTCCCTATCGATATTATGCAAACCGGATCGGGTACCAGTACCAATATGAATGCTAACGAAGTGTTAGCAAGTTTATCTGCTCGTGCTCTAAACCAATCCATCTCACCTAACGATCATGTGAATGCCAGCCAAAGCAGTAATGATGTTATTCCAAGTGCCATGCACATTGCGGCATTTTTGCATTGGCAAAATGAATTGCAGCCAGCGTTAGAGCACATGCTGGCGGTGTTGGAAGATAAAAAAAATCAACTTGGCCCCGTCGTTAAAACCGGTCGAACCCATTTAATGGATGCCATGCCAGTGCGTTTTGATCAGGTCTTGGATGGGTGGGCGGCATTGATCAGGGATGCCCAGGCACATCTAGAGCACGCGGCTGAATATTTACAGCAACTGGTGATCGGCGGCACTGCCGTCGGTACTGGGATTAATAGCAGCGAAGCTTTCGCTGGCAAAGTGTGTGAGCAACTGAACAATGCACTGAACACCTCTTTTGGTGTTGCTGATAATCGTTTTGCCGGAATGGGCAGTCAAAATACTATCGTGGTTACCTCGGGCGCGTTAAAAAATTTGGCGGTGGCGTTAATGAAAATAGCCAACGATTTACGCTGGATGAATTCAGGCCCATTGGCGGGTTTAGGTGAAATAGAATTACCCGCATTACAACCGGGTTCATCGATTATGCCGGGCAAAGTGAATCCGGTGATTCCCGAAGCGGTGGCCATGGCAGCGGCTCAGGTGATGGGCAACGATACCACCGTTACTGTGGCAGGTCAGTCGGGCAATTTTGAGCTTAATGTGATGTTACCGATACTGATTGAAAATACCTTATCGAGCATGGGATTAATGTCACGATCACTGACCTCGCTCGCCGATCAAGCCATTGCGGGGTTCACCTTGCGCGAACGCCACATTGCTGAGCCCTTGGCCAAAAATCCAATTTTAGTGACCGCTCTTAATTCGCGGGTAGGCTACGAACACGCCGCAAAAATTGCCAAAGCGGCTTACCAAAGTGGGCGTCCGGTGATTGATGTGGCAGAAGAAATGACTGACATTAATCGCGCAGAATTAGAGACTCTGTTAAACCCAAAAGATTTAACAGAGTCTCTTTGAGTTTTTTAATTTAATTAATGCTCGGCAATCCATTCAAAGCGAGGCACGGTCGTTATTTTATTGCCATTGTTAGCCTGCTTTATGTCAACCATCTCAGTAAACATAGAGAATGGACGCACCCAATGACTGTAATCGCCGTAGAGGGTGCGATAATACACTAACCATTCTTCGGTTTCGCTGTGACGGACTAAACCAAAGACTTCGTATTCCGCGCCTTTGTAGTGGCGATAGCGGCCAACACGGATTGATGGTGAAGCGTTATCAGTCATCGTTGTCTCTTACTATTTGCTTGGCGTGATAGAAAAACGCACTTGGACTTGGCGTTCGATGGTTTGCTCTTGCACACTCATTTCACTGCCAGCATCGGCTGAAGATTTAGCGCGCATACTTTGTGCTTCCATCATCACCATGCGTGGCTGAGGTGAGTAGTTGCCTTGTTCTTGAATAAAGACCACACCGTCCACCGCTTGATCTAAGGTTTCTGCCATGAATTTTGCTTTTTCGCGAGCATTTAACAACGCCAGTTTTTGCGCTTTATTTTGCAGTGCTTCAAGGTCGTTAAATTTCAATTGAGTGCCACTGACTTGCACGCGTTCATCCTTCATTAATGCTTCTAATAACGCTCCGTAGCGCGTAATGTCGCGTAAATTTAATGTCACAGAACGCGTCACTCTATGGCCAATAAATTCTCGTTTATTGTTCGGTAAGTAATTCCACTGAGGGTAATTATTTACCCGAAAGGACTCGATATCTTTTGCTGCAATGCCCAGCTTTTTCGCTGCTTTGGTCAGATCGGCATAGGCAAGATCAACGCGATCTTTTGCGGCTTCGACGTCTTTTTGAACATCACTTAATTCTACCGACAGGGTTAAATAATCTGGCATGGCTTCAATTTCGCCATAACCACTAACTTCGACGTAAGCATTGATTGCTTCGCTGGCCATCGCCGATGCGCTGGTCAAACACAAACTAATAAACAAAATGTGCAAAGGTTTCATCAGCAGCTCCATTGTGAAATTGATTCTTTTTACTTGTTATTAAATTGTGCCAATTGTTCGGCACTGGCTTCTTGTTGAAATTGCGCCTTCCA
>JARGOI010000229.1 GCA_029212275.1 Thalassolituus sp. | reverse complement strand
CAACTAGAATTGTACTACCAACCCAAAGTGTGTTTACGCGATCTTTCTCTCACCATGAGTACGGGTCACCTACATAGTTTTGAAGCTTTATTGCGTTGGTCGCTGGGTAACGGAGAATTTATTTCGCCTCATTCGTTTATTCATATTGCAGAAGATACCGGGATGATCGGACGAATTGGGTATTGGATTGTGGAAGAAGCATGCCGCCAAGTTCGAGAATGGATGGCACTAGGCTATAAAACCAACGTCAGTATTAATATTTCTCCTCGTCAGTTTTTGATTCCTAATTTTCATATAGAGTTAGTCCACCTGATCCGCTCGATGAACGTTCCCGAGTCTATGATTTCGGTGGAAATTACCGAAAGTTTATTAATGCAGAATTTGAAGACAGCAAGGAAAATGCTCAGCTACTTGCATGATCAAGGTATCTTTATTTATCTAGATGATTTTGGCACAGGCTTCTCCTCTCTTAATTATCTGAAGAATCTTCCGGTCGATGCGATTAAGATTGATCATATGTTTGTTAAAGACCTAAGCACTAGCACCGCCGATCAGGCGATTGCAGCATCGATTATCGCGCTAGGGAAAAACCTCGATATGCTCGTCGTGGCTGAAGGCATTGAAGAAGTAGAGCAAGCGGATTTTTTAATACGTAATGGCTGCGATTTGGCGCAAGGGTTCTATTACGGTCACCCACTACCAACACATCTAGCAAGCCAATACCTCACCGCAGATGATATGATCTCGAATTATTGAGTTTTTGCGGAGACCATTTTGAACTACCCACATTTCTTTGCCATTGACGCTAGCTCGTATGAAGATAACGCCCATCCCATTGCACTCGCATGGTCAATGAAAGACGGTGCGATTAAAACAACGTTAATTCAGCCCGAAGACGATTGGACCGAATGGGATTTTGCCCTACAAGATATGCATGGTATTAATCAAGAAACCCTATTTCAGATGGGTGAAACGGTATGGTCTGTTATCCGCGAGCTGGAAAATGACTTGCAAAGCCCCCTGTTACATTGCGACGATGATGTGCGCTCGGATGCCTTACTAGAAAAACTTTATGAAGCTTGTGGCCGTGATGTCTCACTCGAAACCCAGCATCACCTTGAAGAAGCTCCAAAAGAATTTGTACCATCGCAATGGATTGATGACACTGATTTTCATCATCAGCCTTGTGACGAACGCGTGCGCTTGATGCTGATGCTCTGGGTTGATTTCAATCAAAAATAGATGGGAATTATATGATCATAAAAGATCACTTATACTGATAAAACTCAGTTAAATGACCTCTTATGATTACTTAATTTAAAACCTGCTGTTTTTATCCGTTTAAAAATTTCGAAAATGACCAGCAATCTCTTGCGCATGTACAGCACTCACACCCGCCTGCTGCGCACATTCTAGCCATCGATGTTGAATGTCTAATAATCGCCCGAGGATGTCATCCACCTCCGACCTATCCAAATCAGCGCTTCGTCCGCACGCGTATAAATCACTGCACTGAAACTGATCACGTTTGCCATTCACCGTCATTTGATGACTCGACGTCCAAACACCATTTGGGTTATAGGAAAATGTTACATCATAAGCCGGTGATAACTGCCACTGACCGCGTTTATTCATTAAAAATGCGATGTTTTTGGTATGATCATCCTGATTTCGAAATACCACATTAAACATCATGCGCAAATATTGTTGCTTGATCGCATCCGCCGCTAAGCCGATTTGTCGCATCACCTGAAAGCACTGTTCATAAGAATACCCGCCCGCCCAATTGAAATCAAAATGGGCAAGACCGCACAGGGTTTGCATATGCAGTTTTTCACCCGCTGGGGTGCGATCAAAACGCTGGGTCATAAAATGTGCACGGCCATTTTCTTCTAATAGACGGCTCGGCATCATATGAATACCTGCCATCAGTGCAAGTAAGTAATAGGCATATTCAATTCGCGTATAACCTTGGGGGTCGGCTAACTCTTTGTCCCGGTTGCCATCGACACCGTCAAATTTCAATAAGTAATGTTTAAAATGACCGCTACAGGGCAACTGCCCTGAACGCACCTCGCCGGTCTCTTCATTCCAAGCAATGACCGCCTTCGCTCGAGCGCCGCCAGCAGACGTTCCTACCGAGATAATCTGGCGCAAACTGTCTTCTTGAGCTTGCAACTGTCCTTTAGTGTGGTCAAATTGTGTTTTTAGTTGCTCTTTTTGAACCAAGGCACGATTGGCCAGCCGCACCAATTCATCCACCATCAACGCCTGCTCTGGCAATGCCTGCCGTGCTGTCGCTGGTGCAAACTCAAGCGCTCCCATTCCGCGTGAGCCCATATAAAGCAGACGTTCAACGGGATTGAAACTCTTGGGATCACGACCTTGCGCTACTAGCCACTGATCAATCAATAAATTACCAAAAGCATCCGGCAGAGCATCCGCCAACAAACCTGGTAAGCCTTTATAACTTTCTCGACGTAATCCCGGAAAACTCATAGGCCCCGCTTGCAACGGCATGTGTATTGGCGACAACTGGATGTTGGAGGATAAAAAAGACGGTGAGTATTCGAACACGCCCAGCGCGGTTGCTGTATCCCACTGCACTGCACCAATGGTATTACCCCATAAACGAACTTCAGCTAACGAAATCATGAGTCTTCGTTCCACTGCCAACCAGACTCAGGCACGGTGCTGCGTAGCTTACTGGCGCGTTGTCGCTTAGGTTTGTCGTTATAAACCCCAGCGCCCTGTTCATGCAAGGTAGTCATAGGTTGAACTAGTTGCGTTGGCATTAAAGCACTGAGCTGATCTAAATTACCCAAAGCGCGCATCAGTGCAATAATATTGAGCAGACTGATATTGCCTTCACCCCGTTCAAATCGACGCACAGTAGAGACACTCACGTCAGCTTTCGCAGCGAGCTCGTGTTGAGTCAGGTTGCGCGCTAAACGATTCTGTTTAAATCCCTCGGCAAGCTCCACTAAAATGGCGTTATCCGACTTAATCACCCAATTAGACACTATTATTTAAAGCTCACATATGAATATTTAATTAATTTTATAACACATAAACATTCATATGTGAATTTTTAATATTTGTCTGTTTTTTAACCCTTGCAGCAATCAAGAAAACCAGTAGAGTACCCGTCTTTATTTGGAGCTTGGCGCATGGCATTAAAGGCGACAATATACAAAGCCGAACTGACCATTTCGGATATGGATCGTAACCATTACGCAACATATCCACTGACCATTGCCCAACATCCGTCAGAAACCACCGAACGCATGATGCTGCGACTGGCAGTCTTTGCGCGTCATGCCAGCGAATCATTAGAGTTCAGCCGTGGCTTGAGCAGCGAAGACGAGCCCGATTTATGGCAACGCTCTTACAGCAACGAAATTGAGCTTTGGATAGAGCTTGGAACACCCGACGAAAAACGTTTGCGTAAAGCCTGTGGGCGTAGCCAAAATGTAATTCTGTATGGCTATCACGGCAATGCGTTCGATATATGGTGGCAGCAAAACAAAGATAAATGTCGTCGACTTAGTAATTTAACCGTGTATCGCTTGTCCGAAACATTGGCGACCGAACTGCAAGTATTGTGTGCCCGCACGATGCGTCTGCAGGCAACCCTACAGGATGGCAACATGTGGCTTGGTAACGATGTCGAGAGCATTGAAGTTACGCCAGACTTACTTTTTTCCGGAGCGGATCAATGACCCAATTTTCACAACTTATTTCTGAACCGGCTCTATTAAAGCGCTTACAAGGTTTGGGCTATGTCGAGCCTACCCCGATTCAGGAAGCCGCAATCCCGCATATTTTGGCAGGCGAAAACTTAATGGCGGCTGCGCCAACCGGCACCGGTAAAACGGCGGCATTCGTGCTGCCAGTATTGCAATTATTGATGAGTCACGAACGTCCAATGGAAAACGATTACGTTTTTCCGCGGGTATTAGTCATTGCACCAACTCGTGAGCTAGCACAGCAGTTAGCGAAAGATATTCGTGAATATGGCCGTAACAGCGATCAACGTTGTCTATTGCTATGCGGTGGTCAAAAAGGCCAAGAACTGGGCGACAAAATTGCGCGCGGCGGTGACATTGTCGTAGGTACGCCGGGACGTTTGTTTGAGTTAATTCAACAAGATGTGGTCGATATGTCGTATTTGCAATGTCTGATCTTAGACGAAGCCGATCGCTTATTAGATTTAGGGTTTGCTGACGATTTAAAGCGCATCATCGCCTTACTGCCAGACACGCGTCAAAATCTGATGTTTTCGGCGACCTTTGATGATGCCGTACGCCAATTGGCAGGCAAACTGATGCCAGGGGCAATTGAACTTGGACAAAAAGAAGCCAACCGTACCAATGTGAACGTGCGTCAGTGGTTAGTCCCCGTCGATCATCATGACAAAGGCAACGCCACAGTCACCTTATTAAAAGAAAATCGTTGGCGTCAGGTGATGGTATTTACCAAAACCAAAAAAGGCGCAGATGCCCTCACCGTGCAATTAAAGCAAGAAGGCTTTCAAGTTGCGGTACTTCATGGTGACAAGCGCCAAAGTGAACGAGATGAAATATTAAACGCCTTCAGAGATGGCAAACTGCGTGTATTAGTCACCACTGACGTGGCTTCTCGTGGTATCGATATTGAGAACCTACCTGCGGTCGTTAACCATGACCTGCCCCCCGTCGCTCATGACTACATTCACCGCATAGGTCGAACTGGCCGTGCAGGTGAAAAAGGGATCGCCATCTCGTTAGTCGCGGCTCACGAAATTGATACTCTAACCGCTATAGAGACATTAATTGGTCGCGCCCTACCTCGCCAAGATTTAATTGGTCACGTACCCGATC
>JARGOI010000228.1:3073-4878 GCA_029212275.1 Thalassolituus sp. | reverse complement strand
TGGATTTGGGCAAAACCGCTCCACTTGAACGTGCTGTAGTCGATGCCCAGTCCAACTCGACTGGATGGCATTCTCGGCAGCTCCCCATCACCTAACAAGCTTCCCTTTAACGTATCGCCCATGACACTGGTGCGCCACTGGTCAGTCCACTGATACCCCATTTGCACTTCGGCGCCGGTCAATAAGGCGTCTTGTTGCTGATAGTCGTAAATGGGTAACTCGTCGGCTTCCTCAATGCCAGAAGCATCGCCATTAATACGTGCAGCCGCATAAATAAAATCTGCAATTTGCTGGCGGTATAACGACACCGAAGCAGTTAATTTCTCCCCCATATAATCAGCCCCAACTTCGACATTGAAGGCACGCTCATTGTCTAGGTCGGGATCCCCAACTTCGTACGCTAACGATGATTCGTGTGGCCCACAAGAATACAACTCGGCCGCAGACGGCGCGCGTGAAATAGATCCAACCGACGTCGACAAGGTCCACTGGTCCGTTAACATGTAATCCAGACCAAGTGAGGCACTGGCGTGGCCAAATTGTTTATCGTTGACGTCTGCGGCGGCAAACGTACAGGCATCTTCTAACGCACTTGGAGACTCTGGCGAGTGGCTCACTTTATCTGCACGTGCTGCCAAGGTTACGGTAGTAGCACCCAGCTGTTTTTCACCCAACCAAAATGCACCCAACTCGACAGTTTCAGTGCTGGGCATTAAGGCTTCGCCCCCTTGGGCCGAAAAATCACTAAAATGCGTATCGATCCCTATTTGCTGACGCACGCCAGCGATTTCTTCGAGTGCCAATTCAGAACGCAAACTCCACGCTTCGTTGCCAAACGTGGTCATGCCTGCATGATCATGCTCAGGCTCGGCGATTTCTTCATCACTATGAACTTCTTCGTGGCCCTCACTGTGCTGATAATCGGTCCAAGAAATATCTGTCTGCCAGTATTCAGCACCGGCAAAGGGCGTCAACTGAATGTGTTTAAGACCAAGTCTTAATCGCTCGAGATCCACCCGTGCATCGCCTTCTTCTTCATGCTCTTCCATTGCTAACGGATCTTCATCAGCATGCTCTTCTGCATGATCGTGACCGGGCAAACCAAACTTGCTGTCTAAATAACTGACGCTAAAGTTGGTGCTTGAACCATCGGCTTTCAGATAGGTAATGTCCGCGCCGAGCTGACGCTGGTGCTCGATATCCGAGTTATCTTGATACGCGCCTTCATCAGCACTGGCAGGAATACGATAATCTTCGCTACGACGTTCGCTGGCATTGACACCAAATCCCCACGTTTCACCTTGTTGGCGATGTCCGAGGGAGAAAAAACGACCTCGCGTCGCGGTATCTAAGCTCGTTTTAAGTTCAGTGTCACTTTCTCCTTCCGCCAAAGGACGTGTAACGACATCGACCACACCACCTAGCGCGCCGTTTCCATAAATAAGTGCCTGTGGCCCGCGTAACAAACGAATGGCATCCGCATGATCTGTATCGGTTGCCACAGCATGGTCAGGACTGGCCGAAGACGCATCCGCAGAGCTCAGTCCATCTTGCATAATAGTGACACGGCTGCCCCCCAAGCCACGTATCACCGGCCGACCGACGGCCACACCAAAGTTAGCATTTTGTACACCGGGCTGCTGACTGAGCGTATCGCCCAGCGAAGCCGCTTGAGCACGTTGTAACTGCTCATCGGACAACACACTTTCACCAGTAGCGATCACCTCATTCGCTTGCCCTGTCACGACAATTTCGCTGCTAATGGTCTCCGAAGAAACTGTAAGCTCTTCGGCATGTAATTTGAT
>JARGOI010000228.1:0-2973 GCA_029212275.1 Thalassolituus sp. | reverse complement strand
ACGGCTTCCGATCCTGGGGCCACCATGGCTCGCACTACAATCTCGGGATACGATCGAATGGGGCGCAAAATTGCGCGAATATCCATATTCTTCATGCGTTCTCGATTCACATCATCAACGCATTCTAGAATCGTACGAGGTCCTAAGTGTCGCTCCCAAAGCCGGTGCGCGACATCAAACGAATAACTGTCACTTTCTGCAGAGTATTCATCGCGCGCTAACACCACAATGTGCTTAGCTCGATCGGCTCCAGCGCGATCTAAATCGTCTGGACGACTGGCCAAACCGGTGACATGAACCACGCCTAAACGTCTTAAGCTATCCGGTAAGCCATCACTAAAATCTTCGTTTAGCAGCATGATCGGCGTTTCGCCAAACGAACCACTCTCACGAATTTGTAAAATCATCCGCAAAAAATACGCCTCCCGATTAAATTTCGGCGCGTTGATAATTAATATGTGCTCTGCCATGTTCCAGTCCCAGTTTCCACTTCGAATACGCTCACGACGAGCAATGCGAAAATCCACGTAATCACTAATTAATAGCGTCATCAGAGTAATGCCGATAACGAACATCAGCAACATGGTGGCCATTTGCCCTGGTACGGTCGAGGCCGTAACATCGCCATAACCTACTGTGACGAGCGTTGTAATGGTCAACCATAAGGCTTGCCAAGCAGGCATATCCTCAAACACCATCATCGCGACGATGTGCAAAAGAATGAACCCAACCAAAATACCCAGTGTCTTTTTAACACTATTCATAATGGCCAAGTCGGTTTGATAGATCGCGTGGCGCGTACGTTTACGATGGCGCACAAAGCGCGTGAGCTTGTTCATGCCAGCATCATAACCAGATAACGAGTTAGCAGAAAGGCCCCCTGAATATGAACACCGATTGAGTTACACTGACTTCCATCAATTTATAGAACGTTTTTTACTGATAAGGATCCCCATGACATACCACATTTACGGCATCGGCAACGCGTTGGTTGACCAAGAGTTTGAAGTTGATGATGCTTTTTTCAGTGACGCAGGGATCGATAAAGGCATCATGACCCTAATCGAACAAGACAAACTTGAGCACATGACAAGTTTATTAAATGAACTTTATGGCCTAAAAAAACGCGCCTGTGGTGGCAGCGCCGCCAACACCATTATTGGTGCCAGCTACTTTGGTGCAAAAACCTTTTATACCTGCAACGTGGCCAATGACGAGTCCGGTGATTTTTATGTTGCTGATCTTAAAGCGGCGGGTGTCGATACCAACATGGATGGCAAACGCGACGAAGGAGTGACCGGCAGCTGCTTAGTGATGGTCACCGACGATGCCGAACGTACCATGAATACCTTTTTGGGTATCACCAGTAATTTACAACAACAGCATATTCACGAAGACGCCCTCGCGGCTTCTGACTACGTGTATATAGAAGGCTATTTAGTGACTTCGGATACCAGTCGCAGTGCCGCCATCAAGGTACGCGAGTTAGCCAAAAAACACGGCGTAAAAATTGCGATGACCTTCTCCGATCCAGCGATGGTACAGTTTTTCAAAGACGGTATCGTCGAGATGCTGGGTGACGGTGTCGACGTGCTCTTTTGCAACGAGCAAGAAGCCAAGCTGTATGCCGATACGGATGATTTAAATAGTGCGATTGAACACTTGAAGCGCATCGCCAAAACCTTTGCGATTACTCTGGGCAGCGAAGGCGCAGTCGCATGGGATGGCTCGAGCCTCCATCGCATTGCACCGCACAATATCAAACCACTCGACTCCAACGGTGCCGGTGACATGTTTGCAGGTGCTTTTTTATATGCCATTACTCATGGACACGATGTAGCAGCTGCAGGACGTTTGGCCAGTGCCGCATCGGCACAAGTGGTCAGTCAATTTGGACCACGTTTAGACGCTGACCAGCATGAGCCGTTGAAGAAGTACCTTTCTTAAGTACTTTTTAATATTCAACGTCCTGTACCGAATCTCCATATCAAGCGCATCCTCCACAAACATTTAGACATGTTTGTGGAGAAATTTTTTTACAGACGGTTTATGGATAATGCACAGACTCAAAACTGCTCACATTCCGCACAATTTAAAAATCATTACCTAACCAAAGCGCTTAGCGCACCTTACGCGCAAGTTATACCCATAGTTATCCACAGAAATTGTGGATAGCCTGTGTCAATATTTTTCTCACACTGGATACGTAAAATTTTTAAAATAACATATAAATCATAAGCTTACTAAGGCTTCTTAATTTACTTACAGCTTTAGTAGATTATAGGTGAAAAAATACTTGACCTGAAAAAAATTGTTATCCACAAACGTGATTCAAAGCAAACTCTTTAAACTCACCCTCGCGTACGAGCAATTTCTTCTTCCGTGCAGTACCCCAGCGGTATCCTCCCAGCTCGCCATTAGAACGAACAACGCGATGACATGGGATAAGAACACTGATTTTATTTGCTCCACACGCGTTGGCGACCGCACGAAATGCTGAAGGTCGACCTATATTGGCTGCCAGCTGTGCGTAAGTTATCACTTCGCCCGCCGCGACCTCACGCAGTGCTTGCCAAACCTCACATTGAAATGACGAGCCTAAAAAGTGCAAAGGTAAATCATTGATGGGCGTATCAGGACATTCGATACAGTTGACGACGCGGGTTAATAATTTGGAGGGAGCACCACTTTGGTTAACGTGCAAAATGACATTCGGAAAACTCGTTGCCAATTCATCTACTAGATTCTCCTTGTTGTCGCCCAGAAATACAGCGCACACCTCTCCGTCTGACTCAGCCACCATGACCAAGCCTAGGGATGAAAGACCAAAGTTCACCTGTAGAGACAAGACAGCTTTACCTAGCACGCAGACACCTCGATAAATTAATACAGCGATACCCTAGAAAGAATATCTAATAACATCGTTTCATCATTGTTTGGGGTTAACCAGAACACGTTTTATTATTTTAGGCG
>JARGOI010000227.1 GCA_029212275.1 Thalassolituus sp. | reverse complement strand
TAATTGTGATTCCGTTAGTGACGCATGGTATTACCTTGATTTCACGTTTTCAGCTGTGGACTCAGCCGATATGGCTATTACTGCAGTTATTGCCTTTTATTTTTATCCTCTATCACGAAACAACCGCAATTACTGACTGGCAAAATTTTTCTGGTCAAGTGATGGACATCCCTGATTTGGATAGCAGTTTTAATATCCTATATTTTGGTGCGGCATCGGCAGTAATTTTTTCATTGATTGCGCAAATCGGCGAGCAAGTCGATTTTTTGCGATTTTTACCAGAACCCCAAAAAGGGCAAAGACTGCGTTGGTGGACGGCCCTCATCGTGGGTGGGCCCGGTTGGATTGTTGTTGGCGTAATCAAGATATTAGCGGGTTCTTTTTTGGTTGTTCTGGCATTAAAACATGGCTTACCCGAAATCAATGCGGCAGACCCTACGCGTTTATATTTAGTTGCATTCAGTTATTTATCAGAATCACCATTAGCCATCATGGCCATGACCGGATTTTTCGTGATTCTATGTCAGGTCAAAATTAACGTTACCAATGCTTATGCTGGCTCTATCGCATGGTCAAACTTTTTTTCACGCTTAACTCACAGTCACCCCGGGCGTGTGGTGTGGCTGTTTTTCAACGTCATTATTGCTTTGTTATTGATGGTTCTTGGGGTTTATGAATCGTTAGAGCATATTTTAGGTATTTATTCGAACGTCGCTGTGGCTTGGGTGGGTGCGCTAGTGGCGGATTTAGTCGTTAATAAACCGCTTGGTCTTAGCCCGAAACACATCGAATTTAAACGCGCCTATTTATACGATATCAATCCCGTTGGCGTTGTCTCTATGATAATGGCATCGTTGATAGGCGTATTAGCTTATGTCGGCATGTGGGGTGAGTTAGCACAAGCTTTGTCGGCATACATCGCTTTAATCACTGCCTTTGTCGTCGCACCAGTGATTGCCATACTAACAAAAGGTCGTTACTACCTTGCGCGCGAAATCATCCCGCTATCACCTGTGCAAGCCCAATATAAATGCGTGGTCTGTGACAATGATTTTGATTCTGAAGATATAGCTCATTGCCCTGCTTACAGTGGACATATCTGTTCACTATGTTGCACATTGGAATCACGTTGCCACGATAAATGTAAAGAGAATGCGCGTTTAAGTGAGCAAGTAGAGATTCTTATGAAATCTTTATTGCCGCAATGGCTTGCGCAAAAGATGAATCCTAGACTGATACAGTTCGTTGGACTTCTAAGCATGATTGGCAGTGTGGTGGGGGTGTTATTTTGGCTTGTGTATCTACAAGTACCTTTCGAAAATTTAGGTCGAAGTCTGTTAGGAAGTACGTTGATTCAAGTCTATCTATTATTACTTATTATCGTCGGCGTACTGATTTGGCTGTTCGTGCTAGCGAATGAAAGTCGCGAAATGGCATTAGACGAAGCAACGCGACAAACCGATTTGCTGTCGCAAGAAATTTCAGCGCATGAAATGACCGATCAGGCATTGCAACAAGCGAAAGAACTTGCTGAAGCAGCGAACCAAGCAAAAAGTCGTTATCTTGGCGGTATCAGTCACGAACTTCGTAGCCCTTTAAATTCGATACTTGGGTATGCTCAGCTGCTAGAAAGAGATAATAATTTAACCGGCAAACAAAAAGATCATGTCAGTCTGATTCGTCGTAGTGGTGACCACTTAGCGGATTTAATTGAAGGATTACTCGATTTATCACGTATTGAAGCCGGTCGTCTAGAAATACGACGAGATGAAGTTGATTTTCAGACCTTACTGCATGAATTAACCGACATGTTCCGCATGCAGGCGGAAGCCAAGGGTATCCAATTTATCTGTAATACGGGGAATTACTTACCAGAAATTGTGCGCACGGATGAAAAGCATCTGCGCCAAATACTGATAAATTTATTGTCTAACGCAGTAAAATATACCCAATACGGATTTGTAAAACTCGACGTTAATTATCGCAGTCAGGTGGCTGAATTTATTGTCACTGATACTGGAATTGGTATCGAAGCGCATGAGAAAGAACGAATATTTAAACCCTTTGAGCGGATACGACGACAAGGTGGTCCCCAACAGGCAGGCACCGGACTTGGGTTGACCATCAGCCAATTATTAGCAGATATTATGGGCGGCGAAATCACCATGAAAAGTGAGATGGGTCGTGGCAGTGTATTTAAATTATCTATGATGTTGTCCAGTGTCAGTAACCCAAGTCGTAAAGCCCCAGCCATTCGTAAAGTAAACGGTTACGAAGGAGATAAACTCACTATTATGGTAGTCGATGATGAGCCCTCTCATCGGGGTTTGATTAGCGAAATTCTGACGCCTTTAGGCTTTACTGTATTAGAAGAACCAGATGCGTTTGCTTGCCAAGAAACGTTACAAAATATTACTCGGTATAAGACAATGGACGATGGTTTGAAAAAATCGTCAGGCTCATTAAGTATCGATTTACTCTTGTTAGATATTTCCATGCCAGGAAAAACAGGCTGGCAATTGCTTAAAGAATTACGTGAGGAAGGTCATAATTTTCCTGTCATGATGGTATCCGCCGATGCAGAAGATCAGCAGTCCGTTGAATTTCAAGGTGGAATAAAGACACCTGCCGAGAGAACGAATCAAGATTACTTAATTAAACCGATTCGTGATCAAGTATTACTGAGTAAAATTGCAAAACTACTGAAAATCACTTGGACTTATGAATCGCCATTGGTTTCATCGGTTAAGTCAGACACTGAAGTTATTCAAACGAGTATTACCCAGCAAGATGCTCGTGACATTATCAATATGGCAGAGTTGGGTTATGTTGCAGGTATTGAAGAAATATTAGAGCGCTTGAAGAAAGAAGAAAAACATCATTATTTTGTTGAAAAAAATTATACTTATCTAAAAGGATTTCGATTTGACGCCATTATTGAATTAAATAAGAGAATGCTGAATTATGAGTAGTAATGATAACAAGGGCGTCGTATTAGTTGTCGATGATTCAGCCGATTCATTGTCTTTTATGAATCAAGCCTTGGCCTCGGCAGGTTATACCGTGTTGGTGGCGATGGATGGCGTTCAAGCAATCAATATTGTTCGTAAAATGCCTCCCGATCTTATTTTATTAGATGCCATTATGCCTAATAAAGATGGTTTTGAAACCTGTATCGAATTGAAAGCCGATCCCGATTTGCAAGATATTCCTATTATCTTTTTAACTGGTTTAAGTGACAGCGACGATGTCATTCGTGGATTGGAAGCAGGAGGCGTCGACTTTCTTAATAAACCGGTCAACTTAGATGTGATGATGGCACGTGTTCAAGTGCATATTAACAACGCACAAAAAACCAAAAGTGCGCGGTTAGCACTAGAAGAAATGGCACAGCCAGCGTTTGCCAGTGATATTAACGGCAATGTGATGTGGATGACCCGATGTGCGGCAGATATTCTGTCTAAGTATCAAGTCGGCGATGCGGAATTTCATCAGCAGTTGCAATCGACTCTCCCATCTTGGTTATTGCGTCATCCGCGTCGCAACGACCAGGTTCGTCTTTCGATGACGGCGCTGCAAGTTCAAGTGCGTTTTTTAGGACGTACTGCCCCCGATGAGTTTTTATTACGCCTAGTGTATGAAGATGAAGAGTCGCAAAGAGCCGTATTAAGACGCGAATATAATTTAACCGACCGAGAGGCCGAGGTGTTGCTATGGCTATCTCGTGGCAAGACCAACCAAGAAATTGGTCAAATACTTTCCTTAAGTCCACGCACAGTGAACAAGCATTTAGAACCGATATTTCGTAAACTGAATGTCGAGAATCGCACTTCTGCAGTGGCCTTAGCACTAGGTGCCCTAGTTGAACAATGATTGACCTAACGCCATAAAAACCGTTAGCGTATAGCAATATTTAACAATGAGCTGATTATGAAACTTTACGATAACTCCCATGCCCCTAATCCCCGTCGCGTCCGTATGGTACTGGCGGAAAAAGGCATCACCGACTACGAAAAAATCAATTTAGATTTAGGCGCAGGTGATAATTTGCATCCAGACTTTTTAGCAAAAAATCCAGCTGGAAAAATACCTGTGTTGGAATTGGACGATGGACTTTGCCTAAGTGAAACCGGTGCGATATGTCGCTATTTGGATGAAACCTTTTCTGAGACCTCATTATACGGTGCCACGCCAAAACAACGCGCTTTAATCGATATGTGGGATCGTCGCGCAGAGTTTAATTTGGTGTTTAATGCAGCATTGGGTTTTCAGCATACCAGCGGATTTTTTAAGGATCGCATGACGCCTTTCCCTGAGTGGGGTCTACAAAGCATCACAAATTACCGAAATTCTCTGACCTTATTTGAACAACAACTGCAAAACAATGAATGGATTGCCGGGCCTGAATTTTCGATCGCCGACATCACAGCGGTCTGCGCCATTGATTTCAGTAAGGTTATAAAAGTGAGATTGGATGACAGCACTCCCAACTTGCAACGCTGGTATGCCGCGGTTAGAGCTAGAGATTCTTATAAAGCCTGATTGCAAGCGCGGGAACCTTCGATATCGCTAAGACTCGTATATTTCACAAATTTTAGTTTTAGGAAAACACATGTCTAAATACGTTATTGTTAGTGCTAGTCATCGACCAAATTCAGAAAGCGGCAGAATTGCTCGTCATATGAACGACCACTATTTCGAAGGTAAAGCGGATCTTATCGATTTGTACGAAGTCGACTTACCCATGTGGAACGGTGAACGCGAGGCTTCGGCAAGTGTGACAGCGGTGCAAACGATGCTAGACGCGGCAGATGGCATCGTCGTGGTGGCACCAGAGTGGCATGGTATGGCGCCAGCAGGACTCAAAAATCTATTTTTGTGGTGTAATT